>JAFXIC010000024.1 GCA_017533485.1 Oscillospiraceae bacterium | reverse complement strand
CAAGAACATGATCACCGGTGCTGCTCAGATGGACGGCGCAATCCTCGTAGTTGCTGCTTCCGACGGCCCGATGGCTCAGACCAAGGAGCACATCCTGCTTGCTCGTCAGGTAGGCGTTCCGGCAATCGTTGTATTCATGAACAAGACTGACCTCGTTGATGACGAAGAGCTCATCGACCTCGTCGAGATGGATATCCGCGATACTCTGAGCAAGTATGAGTTCCCTGGCGATGACATTCCGATCGTTAAGGGTTCTGCATTCCAGGCTCTCGATTCCAGCTCCACCGACGTAAACGATCCTGTTTACGCTTGCATCCAGGAACTGATGGACGCTGTTGACTCCTACATTCCGACTCCTGACCGTAAGGCAGACCAGCCGTTCCTCATGCCTGTTGAGGATACTATGACCATTTCCGGTCGTGGTACCGTTGCAACCGGCCGTGTTGAGCGTGGTCAGATTAAGGTTGGCGAGACTGTTGAAATCGTAGGTCTGAAGGAAGAGAAGGGCTCTACTGTTGTTACCGGTCTGGAAATGTTCCGCAAGACTCTGGATTATGCAGAGGCTGGCGATAACGTCGGCGCACTGCTCCGTGGTGTTGCTCGTAAGGACATCGAAAGAGGACAGGTTCTCTGTAAGCCGGGCTCCATTCAGCCCCTCACCAAGTTCGTTGGTCAGGTTTACGTTCTGAAGAAGGAAGAGGGTGGCCGTCATAAGCCGTTCTTCACCAACTACAGACCGCAGTTCTATTTCCGTACAACTGACGTTACCGGTATCATCACTCTGCCGGAAGGCGTTCAGATGTGCAACCCTGGCGACAACATCGAGATCTCTGTTGAGCTGATCACTCCGATCGCTATCGAGAAGGGTCTCCGTTTCGCTATCCGTGAAGGCGGCAGAACTGTTGGCTCCGGCGTTGTTGTTGACCTCGCTGAGTAATTTCATACGTTGGCAAGATGCTGTATCCGTTTCGGGTACAGCATCTTTTTGTTCCAAAGCTCTGATGATATCATCGGGGCTTTTTCTTTTTCAGCGGTTTGGGGATGAATTGGCAAATTGAATGCGGAAATCAGGCTGCGGGGGAAGGGGAGGCAAATTTTCTGGCAGAAAATCGTGAGCGAGAGAAATATTAATCTTTTTGGAATATTGTAGCATTATTTTTTTGGATACTAAATATTGTGTTGCGAAAAGTGTTTGTTTGTTTTGATAAAATTTGTCAATCATTTCGAATGTGATCGAAAATAACGCAGATACGTGACGACAGTGCTTTGTATCACATCTGACGAAAGATGTCGAAAGTCGGCGAACGAACGTTCTTTTGTGCAGAGTCACTAAAAATCAAAACAACAATTCTACGAATTCCTCGTAGGAAAATGATTGACAAATTCAACACACGGTAGTATAATGAATGTTGTGATGGGGAAGTAAAGGAAAGAATTGGCATCCGTTGGCAAGCTTTCCATTACAAAACAAAAATAAAAATCACTTCCCTTCAAATGTGTGAAAGAACAAAAGACTCGCTCCGGCGATATTGGGTCATTCGTGCTGCGGCTCGGATTGCCTGCGGAACTCTGTGTTTTCGTGCTCCGCAGGCTCCGATGCCGTAGCAGGATTGTCCCGGAACATCGGCAGCGGGAGTGAAAGGGGGACTCCGCGTGGCAGCCCGACTCTCAGGCAAAAAGAATGCAATGATGGATGCGCGCGGACGTATGAGCTTTCCCGCACAGTTTCTTGCAAAGCTCGGCGGAACCCTTTATCTGACTCCTGATACCGAAGGACTGGGATATCTGATCGTGAACTCGGAAGACGGCTATGACGCATTTTTAGACGACCTGAATACAAAATTTCAGGGCAATCGTCTGCGTCAGATTCTCCGTCACTGCTGTTCTGCGACAGTCTCTCTGGAACCGGACAAGCTCGGCAGAATCACAATTCCCGAAGATCTCTGTAAACACGCAAAGCTTTCGGGTAAGGTAGCGATTATCGGTATCGGTGATTATGCCGAAATCTGGGACGAGGAACGCTTCCTCAAGGATGACGAAGAAAAAGCGGAATCAACCAATGAACTGATGGCGGAGGTTATATAAGATGGAAAGCCCTTACGATTACCACCGACCTGTCATGCTGGATGAGGTGCTGGCGGATTTGGACGTCAAACCAAACGGTATCTATCTGGATGGCACAGCAGGCGGCGGCGGGCATTCCCATGCAATCGCCTCCAGGCTCTCAGACGGCGGTCATCTCTTTTCCATGGACCAGGACCCCGATGCAATTGCACAGGCCTCAAAACGCCTCTCCGGGCTTCCTGTGACACTGGTGCACGCAAATTTCACGACGCTTGGTGATGTGCTGCGCGAGCGCGGCTTACAGGCGGATGGAGTCCTGCTGGATCTGGGTGTTTCGAGCCATGAGCTGGATGATGCGGCAAGAGGCTTTTCTTATCATCGGGATGCACCGCTTGATATGCGGATGTCCCAGAGCGGACGTTCAGCCGCAGACTTGGTGAATACCCTTTCGGCGGAAGAGCTGACGCATATCCTTTTTACCTACGGCGAAGAAAAATATGCCCGTGGGATTGTGTCGCAGATTCTCGCGGCACGCGAAGAAAAACCGATTGAAACCACACTGGAGCTGGCGGAGCTGATAAAAAAAGGCGTTCCCGCAAAAGCCCGGCGTGACAAGAATCCCTGTAAGAAAACATTTCAGGCGATCCGGATTGCTGTGAATGATGAGCTGAACTGCTTGTCGATTGCGCTGGAACAGGCTTTTTCTGCACTGAAACCGGGCGGTCGGCTTGTGATTCTGACATTCCATAGTCTGGAGGATCGGATTGTGAAACAGACCTTTGCCGGCTGGTGTACAGGCTGTACCTGTCCATCAGAATTTCCGGTGTGCGTCTGTGGGAATAAGCCGAAAGCCCGATTGGTTCACAGAAAACCCATCGCTGCTTCGCAGGAGGAGCTGGAAATCAATTCCAGAAGCCATAGTGCGAAGCTGCGTGCCATCAAAAAAATATAAACGAGAAACAGATAAAACAAAAGAACAACAAAAGAACAAAGAGACAAATCGCCCAAGACGGGTGTATGACACACCAAGTACGGTGAAATATCGGAAACCCCTGAGCCATCTCTATCGGATTTTACGTCGCCATTTTCATGTACAGCACGCAAAGTCCGCATCGGAAAGGAGGCTTTGTCTTGTCGGAAAAACCGGAACAGAAAACTTCCAAGCATTCGAATCTGACCCAGGAACAGCGTATGAAGCTTTCACGGGAAAACCGAGAAAAATCCGGTCATGTCAAAAAACGGCAAGCTCCGAAAAAACCGAAAGCCACCCCCAATCCGACAGAGGATGCAAAGCGTGCCAGACGGGAACGTCAGGCAAAAAGTGCAGAAAATCGTGCAAAAGCCGCAAGACCGAAGAATCCGCCTGCCGGTTCGGCTGCTGTGGGAACCGCGGCGGCATCCGCAATACCGCCGGAACCGCAAAAGGAAAAACCGCTTCAGGTCTATACGGTAACGCGAAAATCACCGACGATGCAGATTCAGACACCGAAGAAGAAAACGATTCCCCAGCGTGTACAGGGAAAGCGTTTCAGGAATATGATGAATCCGCGCGTGACGCGCAGACGCGCATCGTCTGTGAAGGCAGTTGTGCTGGGACTTTGTGCAATGGGGCTGGTCGGAACGGTAATCTATGGCCGTGTCCAGACCAATGAGCTGTATTCGGAGATTGCGAAAGCACAGGCGATTTATGATGATACGCTTGCGAAAAATGTCAGTATGCATTCCGAAATGGAAGGCAAGATGACAATCAAAAATGTCGCGGAGTACGCAGAAAATGTGCTCGGATTAAAACAGCTTGACCAGACGCAGATTCGTTATATCCAGCTTCAGACCGAAGATGAGGTGACGATTGCGGAGGAGGAGTCCAACATTTTTGTGGTGCTCCATAAAAAGCTGGTAGAATTCTGGGAATTTATTAAGGGCGAGTAACATAGAATGAACAAGAATCTGTGCCCGCTGATGACAAACAACCATTCAAATCTAGTGTGTAGAAGAAAAGAAAAAACAGAAGAAATGAAAAAGCTTGGACTGTCAAACAAATAAACCATGGCGGTTCGGAGCGGTATCACTTCGGACGGGCGGGGAACAAGGTATCACCGCCCTTTTTTCTTTTCATAGCCGTGTATTTCAGCGAAAGGAGAAGCCTATGCAGGATCCGGCATCCGAAAGCAAAAATTATAAGAAAACAAGAAGATGGCGGACAGCCACGAAAAAACAGGCGGAACGTCCGTCTCAGAGCATGAAAATACGTGCGAACGGCTTGATTCTGACCGTAACGCTCGTGATGGCGGCACTGCTGATTCTCAATATCTTCAAGATCAGCGTCCTCGATCATGATTATTACAGCGACTGGGCAAATTCCCGCCAGTTCGGCACAATTGCAATTCCTGCAAAGCGCGGATCCATCTATGATGCAAACGGCACGATTCTGGCACAGAGCGCAACCGTGTACCGAATCTATGTCGATCCGGGTCTGTTCCGGAACGAGCTGGCATCCATCGAGGAGAAAAATAAGAAGCTGCTGGAAAGTGCAGAGAAAAAATCCGATCAGGGTACGCCGGTAAGCGCGGATATTATTGATACGAATGCGCTGAAACAACAGCTCGCTGTATTTCTTGCGGAACAGCTCGATATCAGCCTTCAGAAGGTTCAGGAAGCTTTCGAGGCGAAAAGTAATTATGTTGTGCTGAAAAAACAGGTCGAAAAGAATACTGCCGACCGGATTCTCGAATATGTCAATTCCGTTCCGATTGTAAACAGCGAGCGGAAGCCGTCGTTTGCGTCGATTACAAGAGAATCCGATACGAAACGCTATTATCCCCAGAACGAACTTGCCGCGGCGGTCATCGGTTTTAATAATTCCGATGGTGACGGCGTTTACGGCATCGAAGCTTACTACAATGACTATCTTTCGGGTATTGACGGAAAGACGATCACCGCGAAAGACGCGAGCGGCAATGAGATGCCGTACCGCTATTCGAAAACCTATGACGCACAGGACGGCGATGATGTCTATCTGACGATTGATATGACGCTCCAGACCTATGTTGAGAATGCGCTGACGGAAATGGTAGAAACCTTCTCCGTGGAAAACCGCGGCTGCGGCATTATGCTGAATGCCAAGACGGGCGCGGTGCTTGCGATGGCATCGGTCGGCGGCTTCGATCTCAATGCTCCCTACGAGATATATGATGAGAAAGCGCTGGAAAAGATCCGTGCCATCGAGGACGAGGAGGAGCGTGCGAATGCGCTCGCGGAACAGCGCGAAACACAGTGGAAGAATAAATGTGTATCCGAGACATATATCCCCGGTTCGGTCTTTAAGGTTTATACGGCATCCGCCGGTCTGGAGGAAAATGCCATTACCTACGAAAATACATTTCACTGTACCGGATCGGTTGAGGTTGCGGATACGACCATCAACTGCTGGAAGAAGAAACCCGGACATGGCTCCCAGAGCTTTGAACAGATTCTGACGAATTCCTGCAACCCGGCATTCATCAGCATCGGTCAGGCGCTTGGAAAGGAATTGTTCTGTCAGTATTTCGAGGCGTTCGGGCTGACCGAGCGCACCGGAATTGACCTTCCGGGCGAAACGAGCTCGGTCTATTGTCCGCTGTCCCGAATGGGAGAGGTAGAGCTCGCGTCGAGCTCCTTCGGTCAGACCAACTCGCTTTCTCCGATTGAGATGATTACGGGTTATGCCGCAGTCGTCAACGGCGGTCAGCTTTTAAAGCCCTATGTCGTCAGCAAAATTGTGGACGGTGACGGAAATGTTGTGCTGAGCAACGAAAAGAGCGTGCGCCGTCAGGTCATTTCCGAAGAAACCTCTGCAGAGATGCGGAAAGCACTCCAGGCAGTCGTTGAAAATAACGGCGGCTCGAATGCATACATCAAAGGCTATAAAATCGGCGGAAAATCCGGTACCGCACAAAAACTTATGGGCGGATATACTGCTGAAGATATGAAATTCATCGCGTCCTACTGTTGTTTCGCACCGGCAGACGATCCGGAGATTGTACTGCTGATTGTCGCGGATGAGCCGTATGGATTTGACGAGCGGTATTATGGTTCGACTGTTGCCGTTCCGTATGCGAGAGCGGTTATGGAAAAAGCACTGCCGTATCTGGGCTATTATGCGGATGATTCGGGCGAGAATGCCGAGAAACAGGATATCAAGATTCCGATGCTGATTGACGAAACGATTGAAACCGCCGGGAATCAGCTGACAGAGCTTGGACTGAAATTTGAAATCGTCGGTGAAGGCGATATCGTGAATATGCAGACTCCGATTACCGGCTCCAAGGTTTCGAAGGGCAGTACGGTTCTTCTCTATACCGGTACCGGAATTGTCGAAGAAACCGTAACCGTACCGCTTGTGACCGGAATGACAGCAGAAGAAGCCAATGCGAAGCTGACGGAAATCGGTCTGAACTATATCGCGAAAGGTGCGTCCACAGACCGTAAGGATGTAAAGGTACTGCTCCAGAGTATTCCGGGCGGTACACAGGTATCGAAATGGTCTGTCATCGAGCTGGACTTCGGTTCCACCGACCAGTCGGGCTGATACACGAATTGGAGAGAAATATGAGATTATACGACATATTAGAGGGCTTGACAACAGCATTGCCGGACTGTGAGATCACAGGCGTTACGGATAATACAACGCGGATTGCAGAAGGAATGGTCTTTGTCTGCATCAAGGGAAGCCGTTTCGATGGGCATACCGCGGCGGAGGAAATGCTGGAAAAGGGCGCTGTCTGTGTTGTTGCAGAACGGGATCTCGCACTTGGCGGGAAACAGATTCTTGTTCCGGATACGCATGCCGCATACGGAGATCTCTGTGCCGCATGGTACGGACACCCCGAACGGAAGATGAAATTCATCGGTGTGACGGGTACGAACGGAAAAACAACGATCGTGACACTGCTTCGGGAGATGCTGAAGCGCGCCGGCCATAAGGTCGGTCTGATCGGTACGGTACAGTATGAAATCGGAGATGAAATACTGCCGTCCCCGAATACAACGCCGCTGACGGATACCTACTTCTCGCTGCTCACAAAAATGGCGGAGGCAGGATGTGATGTGGTCGTGATGGAGGTGTCGTCGTTCGGACTCGAACAGCACCGCATCGGCCCCACACATTTTGATACAGCAGTCTTTACGAATCTGACACAGGATCATCTCGATGTACACGGCACAATGGAATGCTATTATCAGGCGAAAAAACGCTTGTTCCTGCGCTGTGACTATGCGATCGTTCATGTGATGGACGCATACGGAAAACGGCTGTATACGGAAATCGGCTGTGAGAAATGCGGCTACGGACTCCGGACGGAGGATATGACGCCCGATGCGGCTGCCGCAGATCTCGCGCTTGGCGACTGGGGCACGGAATTCTCCATGCTGCTTTCGGACGAAACCATCCGTGTGCGGATGCAGATGATCGGAATGTTCAATGTCTATAATGTGATGGCGGCAGTGCTCGCCGGAAAACGATTCGGAATTCCGATTGACACAATGCAGTCGCTGATGAAAGATTACGGCGGCGTGCGCGGACGATGCGAGGTGATCCCGACAAATCGTGATTTTACGGTGATCTGTGACTATGCGCATACGCCGGACGCACTCGAAAAAACACTTTCCACACTGCGTGAATGTGCGAAAGGAAAGGTCATCGCCGTATTCGGATGCGGCGGAAACAGAGATGCGGAAAAGCGGCCGAAGATGGGAAAAGCGGCAGCAAAATATGCTGACCTGATTGTTGTGACATCCGACAATCCGCGGGACGAGAATCCGCTGCAAATCATGGCGGATATTATCGGCGGGCTGACGGAGACCGGCGTTCCGTATATTGCCGAGCCGGATCGTGCAGAGGCAATCTTTCTTGCGATGCAGCAGGCAGAAAAAGGTGATATGATCCTGCTTGCGGGAAAGGGCCACGAGGATTATCAGATCATTGAAGGCGGCGTGAAGCTCCATATGGATGAACGGGAGCTGGTTGCGGAGGGCTTAAAACGGCTGTAAAAGCCGGATATTTGGAGGAAACTATGAAGATTTGGATTACCCTGTGCGCCGCACTGCTGTCGGTTGTGATCGCGGGCGTCGGCGGAATTGCATTGATACCGTACCTTCGGAAGATTCATTTCGGTCAGACCATTCTGGAGGAAGGTCCTGCATGGCATAAATCCAAACAGGGCACACCGATTATGGGCGGCTTTCTGTTTATGGTCGGAAGTATCGTATCCACGGTGCTGTTTTATGCGGTATGGCGGATGACGCGCGGAGAGAATATTGATATTTCCGCGGACACGACGGCGATGAACGGCTGGAAGCTTCTGGCGACGGTCATCTTCTCGCTGTTATATGCCTGTATCGGATTTGCGGATGATTATATCAAGGCGGTCAAGAAGCAGAATCTCGGACTGACGGCAACGCAAAAAACTGCCGCACAGCTTGTATTATGCGGACTGTTTCTGGGCATACTGTACCTGCTGGGAGATACTTCCACGGAATTTGACTTCGTATTCTTCCGGATTGACTTCCACATCTTCTACTATCCGATTGTGATGGCAATGATGTATTATATTTCGAACGCAGTAAACCTGACGGACGGTGTAGACGGACTCTGCGGTACTGTCTCAACGATTGCAATGCTGGCACTGACGATTGTTGCCGGCGTACTCCGCCAGTATGAGCTGTCGCTCTATGCGATCGCGATTGCAGGCGGCTGTATCGGATTTCTGTTCTGGAATCTCCATCCGGCGAAATGCTTCATGGGAGATACCGGTTCGATGTATCTCGGCGGCGCATTCGCGGCCATCGGTATCGCACTGCATATGCATCTGCTGACGGTGCTGATCGGGCTGGTGTATGTGCTGGATGCGTTCAGCGTCGTGCTTCAGGTCGGATATTTTAAGTACACGAAGAAACGATATGGCGAAGGCAGAAGAATCTTCAAGATGTCCCCGATTCACCATCATTTCGAGCTTTGCAAGTGGAGCGAATATAAAATCGTGACCGTCTTTGCATTGTTCGGATTGGGATGTGCGGTACTTGCCGCAGTCTCCGCCTTTTTGACATACGGCGCAAACTGACGCCGGTTTCCCCGTATATTTCCTGTCTTTTTTCAGACGGGGCTTCCCACGATCGAAACTATTTTTACGAAAAGGAGGCAGCGATATGACAGAACGAGTCAGGCCGCTGAATTCGAAGACGCGAAGCGGCAAAATCGGACGCGGCTTCCGGTTTGTAAAAGGAGATATGGACGGTGCGCTGTTTGCGATCGTTATCGCGCTGCTGGTTATCGGAATCACGATGATGTTTTCGGCTTCCTATCCGGCCGCGGTTGCGGACGGACTGGACGGCACATATTATGCCTCGCGTCAGCTGATCTTTGCCGGAATCGGAATTATAGCGATGCTCTTTATCAGCTTTTTCGTGGATTATCATATTTTCCAGAAGCTGATTGTATCGGGTTCGGCGTTTTTGATTGCATTGGTGCTTCTGGTGCTGGTGCTGCTGGTCGGAAAGACGGTAAACGGCGCCCAGAGATGGCTTGTGATCGGGCCGGAAAACAGCGGTATCCAGTTCCAGCCATCGGAGCTGATGAAGGTAGCGATTGTATTGTTCTTCGCAATGCTGATTGACCGGAACTCGGATCGGATGCATAAATTCAAGTTCGGAATTCTGCCGTTTATGATTATGCTGGGTGTGGTAGACGCACTGATGGTGCTCGAACCGCATATCTCCGGTACGATTATTATTACCGTGCTGGCTCTCACGCTTCTGTTTGTCGGCGGCGCAAAGCCGACACATTTTGCAATCGTCTGCGGTGCGGCGGCAGTCGTACTGTTCGCGGTTGTTATGTTCATGATCAAGATTAAGGGCATGGGCTATTTCGAGGTGCGAATCCTGTCATGGCGCGATCCGTTCAATGAACTCTATATGAAAGATGAGACATGGCAGACCTGCCAGTCATTGATTGCAATCGGATCGGGCGGAATGTTCGGGCTTGGGCTCGGCGCATCCCGCCAGAAGTATCAGTATCTTCCTGAAGCACAAAATGACTTTGTATTCGCAATTCTTTGTGAAGAATTCGGCTTTGTCGGCGCGGCAACCGTCATTCTGCTGTTTTGTCTGCTGATCTTCCGCGGATTCTATATTGCGGCAAAAGCCAAGGATAAATATGGAATGCTCGTTGCAATCGGACTGACGATGCATATCGGATTACAGGCGCTTCTGAATATCGCCGTTGTGAGCAATGCGATTCCGAATACCGGTATTTCGCTTCCGTTTTTCTCCTACGGCGGTACCGCACTCGTCATGCAGCTTTGTGAGATGGGAATTCTGCTGAATATCTCCAGACGCGCAAAGCTTGACTAAAGAAATCAGAAAAGATAAAGGAAATGGTGGAACCATGAGAGTATTGATTGCTTGCGGCGGAACGGGCGGCCATATCAATCCCGGACTTGCGATTGCAGGAATTATCGCGGCACATATGCCGGATACGGAATTTCTGTTTGCGGGAACGCCCGACGGAATGGAAGCAGAGCTTGTCCCCGCGGCAGGATACCGCATCGAAACGGTGAAGGTTGCCGGCTTCCAGCGCGACCTTTCGTTCGACAGCATCAAACGCAATGTCAAGGCAGTCGGCTATCTGATGACATCGGGTTCGCGTGCAAAGGAAATTGTGCGGAATTTTAAACCTGATCTTGCGATCGGTACCGGCGGCTATGCCGCAGGGCCGGTGATACGTGCCGCACAGCAGCTCGGTATCCCGACCGCACTCCATGAACAGAATGCATTTGCCGGCGTCACGAATAAGCTGCTTGCCAAAAAAGCGGATGCTGTGATGGTGAATTTCGAGGCGGCAAAGCAGTATTTTCCCGATCATCCGAATGTTGTCGTTACCGGACTTCCCGTCCGTTCGGCACTCAAAAAGAGAAGCCGTGAACAGGCAAGACAGATGCTGGGCTTTCCCGAGGGAATGACCATCCTCTCGTTCGGCGGAAGTCAGGGTGCAAAATGTCTGAATGACCTGATGCCGGAACTGATGGCGTGGCATCTTTCATCGGATATGCAGATCAACCAGATTCATGCATACGGTAAAAACGGAAAAGACTCCTTCGGCGCAATGCTTGCCGAGAAGGGCGTCAGTTTGGAAGACGAGCGGCTTCGTGTCTCGGAATATATTCATGATATGGATGTCTGTCTTGCGGCGGCAGATCTCGTGATTTGCCGTGCCGGTGCTTCCACGCTGAGTGAGCTTCAGGCAGTCGGACGCGCATCGGTTCTGATTCCATATCCGACCGCTGCTGAAAACCATCAGTATCATAATGCGATGGTGCTCGGAAAAGCAGGCGCGGCGATTGTGATTGAACAGAAGGATCTGACGCTCGAACGGCTGAAAGAAACCGTCGGACATCTCTATCAGGAATCGGAAAAGCGGATGCTGATGGGTCAGCGTGCCGGCGGATTGGCATTGACGGATGTAGACGAGCGGATCTGGAATGTCATCCAATCGCTGATCGGAAAGAAATCTTCCTAAATCACAAAAATCCGCCTCTTGCATATCATAAGGCTGAACGGCGAAGAATTGCCGAATAAGCCGGAGGTGACGCAGATGGCGGAAGAGGTATTACATATCACAGGCGGAAAACCGCTGCACGGAGAAGTCACGGTACAGGGCGCGAAGAATAGTGCGCTTCCCCTGATGGCGGCCACGATTTTATGCGACGGTGTGACAACACTCGAAAATGTACCGCGGCTGACAGATGTCTGTGCGGCGTGTCGGATCCTGAATCGGGTGGGATGCACTGCAAAGCTTCATGAACATACGGTCACAGCAGACGGAAGCGATGTGCATTCAGCAGAGATTCCGGATTCGGATATGCGGAAAATGCGGTCTTCGATTATGTTTCTCGGACCATTGCTCGGACGGATGGGCGCTTGTACGCTGACCATGCCGGGCGGATGCGAACTGGGGCCGCGGCCGATTGATCTCCATCTCGACGCTATGCGGCGGATGGGGACGCAGATTTCCGAAGAAAACGGAAGGATCGTCTGTCGGGCGTCCGTGCTCTCGGGCGCACATATTCCGCTTTCGTATCCGTCGGTTGGCGTGACGGAAAATGTGCTGATGGCGGCGGTATGCGCGAAAGGGGAAACGATTCTGACGGGTGCGGCAAGAGAACCCGAAATCGTTGACCTCGCAGCCTTTTTAAATTGCTGCGGTGCGAAAATACAGGGCGCGGGCGAGAGCGTGATACGGATTCAGGGCGTCAAAACCCTGCACGGCTGTCATTATCGTGTGATGCCGGATCGGATTGCCGCGATGACATGGCTTTGTGCCGGCGCATCGGCAGGCGGAACGATCTGTGTGCATGACGCAAGACCGAGTGAGCTGGAAGCTTGTCTGGCGGCACTCGAAATGACGGGCTGCCGCATCGGGCGATGCAGTGAGCGGATTTTTCTGGATGCAGGTGCAGTGCTGAAACCGATCCGATACCTGCGGACGCTTCCGTATCCTGCGTTTCCGACCGATGCACAGGCAATCCTGATGGCGGTGCTCTGTCGCGCGAAAGGAACGAGTCTGCTCGAAGAAACGATTTTCGAAAGCCGCTATAAACACGTCGGAGAGCTGCTTCGGATGGGCGCGGAAATCCGCGTATCCGGAAAAACTGCCGTGATATACGGCGGAACACCGCTCTATAGCAGCGAGGTAGAAGCAATGGATCTGCGCGGCGGTGCGGCACTCGCTGTTGCGGCACTCCAGTCGGAGGGCACGACAACAATTCGCGGGCTTCAGCATCTTGACCGCGGTTATGAGAATTTTGCGGAAGCTTTCCACAGCCTCGGCGCAGATGCCAAAAGAGTGTCTTTTTCATAGCTTATGCTGGAAAATGGAGGATTATTCCACCGAGAATGTTGAAAACCATGTTGAAATGCCGCCGAAATGTTGAAAACGATTCGCAGAAGGGGTCGAAAACCGCCTGAACGTGCAAAAAAGATGTGGAAAACTCTGTGGAAACTGTGGGAAACCGGAATGAAACCGGCGCAGTTTTCCACAGGAGGAAATTGCCATAAATCAGATTCGGAGAGGAGTCAAATGTAAATGCGAGATGTGGTAAAAACGAATGTCAAACGACAGCAGAGCAGTAAGCGGAAGCATCGCCGTACCCGACATCAGGCGATCAATATTCTGATTGTTGCGCTGCTGGTCATCGGCGTCGGGGTGTCGCTGTCGATGACGTTTTTCTTCAATGTCACCCGGATTGAGGTGAATAACGCCACCCATTATGATGACAACCGGGTTGTAGAGCTGAGCGGAATCAAGGGCGGCGAGAATCTGGTACGGCTCGATACGGGATTTTCCGCGAAGAATATCCGTGAGTCGCTGGTGTATGCCGAGGAAGTATCGGTGAATAAGAAATTCCCGTCTACCGTTGAGATTGTCGTTACAAAATCCGAGCCGATCGCGAATATTACATACAGCTTCGGATATCTGCTGGTCAGCAGCTCGGGCAAGATTCTTGAAACGGTTGAAAAGCCGCAGGAGGGTCTGCTGATTATCAAGGGCTATGATCCGGCAACGGATACGCCGGGACAGATACTGGAATCGAATGTACCGGAGAAGAATGCTGTGTTCAATACGCTGTCGGCGGCGGTCGCAAAGAATCCGGACGCAGGCGTGTATTCGCTCGATATGTCGGATATCTATGAGATTCAGGTGCAGTTCGGCGATAAGGTAAAGTTTGAGATGGGCAATTCGAACGAGGCGGCTTATAAGCTGAAATTCGCATCCAGTGTCATCCAGACGCTGAATCCGGATAAAGGCTACCATCTCAAGATGGTCGGAAATAACCAGATTTCCGAAATCTCCGATGATTCCGCCCAGGTTCTTCATACCCTTCCCGCAAATCAAACGGCAGAAACCACAACAAATTCAGGGGAATGAATTTGAAATTTGTGTAATTCTTTGGAAATCCCGAAAAAGTTAAAAATAGTCTTGCAATCGCTGCAAATGTGTGGTAGAATATAGCTATATAACTAGACGGCAAAGCCTATAATGATGCAGGCTGTCGAATGGAGGAACTTTGATGACTGATTTTGTATATGAGGATTCTTTTGACCCGCAGGTAAATATTAAAGTTGTCGGTGTCGGCGGCGGCGGCGGAAACGCCCTCGACTGCATGGTGTCGGCTGACGTCAAAAACATCGAATATATTGCAATCAATACGGATGCAAAGGCACTGCTGAACTCCAAGGCTCCGACCCGTATCCAGATCGGCGCAAAGCTGACCAAGGGCCGCGGCGCTGGCAATAAGCCGGAGGTCGGTTCTCAGTCTGCCGAAGAAAACCGTGACGAAATCAGCAATGCACTCAAGGGTGCAGATATGATTTTCATTACCGCAGGTATGGGCGGCGGTACCGGTACCGGTGCGGCTCCCGTTGTCGCACAGATCGCACAGGAACTCGGTATCCTGACTGTTGCTGTTGTCACAAAGCCGTTCGCTTTTGAGCGTGAGCAGAAAATGCTTCAGGCTGAGCGCGGTATCGAAGCGCTGAAAAAGCACGTGGATTCTCTGATTGTAATTCCGAACGAGCGTCTGCTCGTCGGCGTGGACAGACCTCTGACCATGCGCGAAAGCTTCGCAATGGCAGACGATATTCTCCGTACCGGTGTGAAGTCTATCTCCGACCTCATCGTTGAGGATGGCTATATCAACCTCGATTTCGCCGACGTTTCGACCATCATGAAGGGTGCAGGCTATGCACATATGGCAATCGGACAAGGTCAGGGCAAGAACAAGGCAGAGGAAGCTGCATCCGCAGTGATCTCCAGCCCGCTGCTCGAAACCTCGATTACCGGTGCAAAGCGCCTCCTTATCAATATCGCAATGAGCGAGGATGTTCTCTCGACCGAAGTCGATACCGCAACCAAGATGATTACCGAAACCGCAGCGCCGGGCGTCGAGTTCATCTTCGGTACTGCATTCAAGGAAGAAATGAACGACGAGATGGTAATTACCGTCATCGCTGCCGGATATGATGATCCTGCTGCGGCGGCACAGGCTGCACAGAATGATGTCATCGCAATCAACAATCCGCTGGTCGATGGTTTTGTCGCAGTCGATCCGCGTAAGCCTGTTGTAGCTGCAGCGCCGAGCGTTTCTGCTGCACCGATGACCGCAATTCCGAGACTGAATGACGATGATGACGATCTCTCCGAGATCTTCAAGATTCTGGATAAAAAATAAGATGATGAGGAACAGTCCGTTAGTGCGCGGACTGTTCTTTATATAAAATATAAACCGTCTGATCGGTATGACAGCCGATTGGCTTTGAATCACAGATATTTGAAAGGATAGGAAGTTTGAACATGGCAAACGAAGTTTTACGTACTGCCTTCATGGGCGGATATGTCAAGGAAGATGTGCTCGCGTATATTGATCAGCAGAATATGATGCTGTATAATCTTGAGGAAGAAAATAAGCGGTTACAGAAAGAACTGGACGAGGCGAAGCGTCAGCTTGCTGCTGCACAGAACGGTGGTTCTATCTTCGGCTAAACAGGATATTGTATTTTCATCAGGAACAGTCCGCAGTCTGCGGGCTGTTTTTTTATGGACAGAATCTATCCAATATGGAATATCCGGAGAGGATTTTACAAAAGTTTTCAGGTTGGATTAGAATGATACGACCGAAAAATAACGTAAATACGTTTAGATTTGTGAAACTGCCCAAAAATGAAATGAATTCTTGTATGATATGTATATTGAAAAAGGATCGAAAATATGGTATTATGTTAGAGTTACATAAAGTGTCGATATCCCTGTGCGTACATACCGTACCGCCATATCAAATCCCGCAGCTGATATGAGGTCTGTCCGGACATGGATATCAAAATTTCAACTCTTTGTTTGCGGAGAAATGGAGCGTATTATGGGTGATCAGCCAACTGTATTGAGAACAGCCAGAATGGGCGGATTTGTGAAAGAGGACGTACTTGCATACCTCGATGAACTGCAATCCAAAATCTATGCCCTCGAAGAAGAACGCGATGACCTCACGAAAAAAGCGGAATCCGGCGGCGGATTGACTGCTGCTCAGCAGAAGGAATTTGAGGATGAGCTCAGCCGTCTTCGCGGTGAACTCGGTACAACCAAAAACCAGCTCCGTGCTGCACAGGAAGAATTGAAGAACAGACCTGTTATCGACGCAAACGGCGACGGTGCTGTTTCTGCTGCGGAATTGGAGCGGGCACAGGCACAGGTCGATGAAATGAACGCTAAGTTGATTGACGCAACCGCTGATCTCGAATCCGTCAAAGCAGAACTCTCCCTCAGTCAGGAAGAAGTTGCTTCTCTGACCGCTCAGCTCGATGCGCTCAAGAATGATAATGACTCGCTTCGCAATGATCTCAACGAAGCTTCCGCACTCGCAATTGACGGCGGAAATTCTGCTGAGCTTCAGGCAAAGATCGACGAATATGAACTGGAAATCGTTTCTTTGAAAGCAGAACTGGATGCGAAAAATCTGATGATTGATGAGCAGTCCGGAAGCTCCAGTGAAGCGGATCTCCAGAAGATCGCCGAATTTGAAGCTGTGGTCGCGGAACAGAATGCCGCACTGGCAGAAAAGACGCGTGAAATCGAAGACCTCAACCAGCAGATTGCAGAGCTCAAGGAAAATGGCGATGACGGCGGTATGGATATGGGTGCACTCTTTATGGAGGCACAGATGACCGCGAAGAAGGTTGCTGTCGAAGCAAGACAGAAGGCCGATAAGCGTATCAGCGAGGCAAATGAACAGGCTGAAACAATTATCGCTGAGGCAACCGCTAAGGCAGAACAGACTGTGACTGCTGCCGAAGAACAGGCAAAACAGACCATTGATTCCGCAAATGCACAGGCGGATGAAACGATTAAAAATGCCAACGCAGAAGCAGAGCGCAAGCTCAACGACGCGGATGCAAAGGCAATTAAAACTGTCGCGGATGCAGAAGAATCCGTTCGCGCTTCCCTCGCGGATGCAGAACGCCGCACCAAGACCACAACCGATACCGCTCGTACTGTCCGTGCATTGCTGCGCAGCGAAATCGACGGTGTTGCGAAGAAATTCAACGAGATTTCTCTCGTACTCGAAAATCTGACCGAGCAGGCAGGCGTCCGTCTGGGCGAAGCAAAGAATGTGATCGGCGACGCACGCGCAACTGTTGGCGAAGAGGACAATGTACCGAGCTTTGAGAGCTTTGATGAGGTTGCGTCCAAGAGCTTCAGCAAGGTCAGCTCCGGTGATTCCGGCGCAAAGACTGCCGGCTTCGAATTCAATTTCGATGAGCTGGCAAAGAACGCTGACAGCAATGATGGTTGGAGCCTGTGAATTACCGACTGAATGTCTCGGAGCTGCCTGAGATTGTTCGCGTACAGCAGCTGCTGCACGCGGGCGATCGGGTGATGCTTTCGGGAACCGTTTATACCTCGCGCGATGCCGCACATAAACGTATTGTAGAAGCGATGCATACGGGCAAAGAGCTGCCTTATCCGATCAAGGATGCCGTCATCTATTTTGCCGGTCCGACTGCTGCACCTCCGGGAAAGCCGATTGGTGCCTGCGGTCCGACAACCTCCAGCCGGATGGATCCGTTTTCTCCGCTCCTTCTGGATGAAGGGCTTCTGGCAATGGTCGGAAAGGGCGAACGCTCTGCCGAAGTATGTGATGCAATTATTCGCAATAAAGCAGTCTATTTCTGTGCAGTCGGCGGTGCCGGCGCACTCGCTGCCGCACATATCACCGCCTGTGAAGTCATTGCATATGACGATCTGGGCTGTGAATCTGTGAAAAAGCTGACATTCGAAGACTTCCCACTCTTGGTTGCGATTGATAACCATGGCGGAAATCTCTTTGAAGAAGGACGCGCGGCATACGGAAACGAAATCTGACTGTGATATGTGCCGAAAAGCACACGGCAAAATTAGCGAAACTGCCAATTTGACAACTTTTGCTAAAAAATGCTTGACATTTATACGGTTTTCTAATATAATAAATATAATCGCTGGAATCTGGGCTGTGTTCTGACGGCACAATCCGGCGGTCATATAGCTGATATGTGGTCGAACAAGATGCTTTCGAAGGATGGGGGATTTCTGTGAATGATTGCATGAACAGGGATGCTCTGGATTTTATGTCTGACGAGGAGCTTGCTTGTGAAGCCGCCGCGCAGCCATATGCGCTCCATATCCTGATCCGTCGATATCAGAATACAGTGCATGCTGTTGCGAATTCGCTCGCGCAGAATTCTGCCGATGCGGAGGATTTCGCGGAAGAAGGACTATGGGGACTCGTCGGCGCAGCGACTTCTTTTTCGCCCGAAAAAAATATCAGCTTCAAAACCTTTGCAACTGTTTGCATTCAAAATCGAATTCGTTCCGCGTATGCGAAAAAATGCAGGACGGATGGCGTTCAGCCTGTGTCTCTGGATGAAGCATCGGAAGAAAGCCTGATCTCCGATCAGGCGTCACCGGAACTGCTTTACTTGCAGAAAGAACGAATCTCGGAGCTCTATGAGCGTATGCGAGCTGTGCTGAGCGAGCTGGAACAGGAGATTTTCAGCCTCTACCTCAGCGGCTATTCGTATGCGGAGATTGCAAAACGCAGAGGAATCTCCGAAAAATCCGTGGACAACGCAATCCTGCGCGGGAAACGGAAGCTTCGTGCCGTTTGGAGCCGTTCCGCTGAGTCGGAATAAAATGGCAGCCGCGTGAGCAGAACCTCACAACGCACCCGCAGCAGTCCGGTTGGCTGTTCCCAAGGGGTGGGGCCTTTTCGGCAAACCTATTACATGACCCGGGAGCATTTCTTCCAGCGCGATTCCTTTTCACCTGCATACCGATTTCGCTTACAGGGTGACTGCCCGCAGCGTTGAACAGCAAGAGTGATGGTGCAAATCCGTCCGAGATCCAATTTCAAAAAGTGAGGAAAATCATTATGTACGAAGACAAAACTTTAGTTTGCAATGAGTGCGGACAGGAGTTCGTATTCACCGCTGGTGAGCAGGAATTCTACGCAGAAAAAGGCTTCCAGAATGAGCCGAAAAAGTGCAAGGCTTGCCGTGATGCTCGCAAGAACGCCGGCAAGACCGATCGTGAAATGTTTACCGCTACCTGCGCTAGATGCGGAGGCGAGGCTAAGGTTCCGTTCCGTCCGAAGGAAGACCGCGACGTTTTCTGCAGCGAGTGCTACGCTCAGATGAAGAACGAGCAGTAATTCTTTGAAAATGCAGGTGCAGTCTTTTTTCGGGACTGCACCTTTCCATTTGTATGTTCCGTTTTTTTCGGGGCATAATCCTATGATAGAGAGGAAGATGAATATGGAAATCACAAAGGATATGATGATCGGCGATATTCTTGATGCCGACAGCACGACCGCTCCCTATTTCCTCGAAATGGGTATGCACTGTCTGGGATGCCCTTCCGCCCGCAGCGAGTCTCTCGCAGATGCTTGTGCGGTTCACGGCGTCGATGCAGATGAATTGGTCGCAAAGCTGAATGCGCATATCAACAAATAATCCGAAAACCGCAGGCGAAATCGAAGCCTGCGGTTTTTTGCTTTCTTGACATTTCCGGTGCGCTGTGGTATAATTGAAAAGCAGAATTTCCTGAACTTGGATATGCAAAAGACATAGATACGTGCTTTTATAGAAAGGAGCCGATTGCGATGAACCGAAAGGAACTGAGTGAAATCCGAAACCATTTTGGTGCGGAGGCAAGATATTTTACGATGGACCGCGTGCTGACAGCATTTGTAGACAGCGAACGGAATGTGCGTGCGTTCAAAATCCGCAAGTACACCGAGCTGACAGGTCCGGAGAGCGAGATCGTCTTTGAAACCATGAAAAAGGTGCTGAACTGTAATCTCGGCAAACAAAGCACCGAGATGGCATTTAAAAACCATGCGTATGGCGAAGATGGCGTCCAGACCTTTTTGGCGCGCGTGCTGACATCCGAATTCCGTGACGAGGAGCTTGCACAAGCGTATCTGGACAAGCTCGCAAAAGCAGTCGATTCGGATGAATCCTACGCTATCCTCGCCGCGTATTGTCAGTATGATACCCCGCGGAAAAATAAGATGGATGAGGAGGACGGGGATTCCGATACCGTATTCCGTTATCTTCTGACCGCACTCTGTCCGATTGCTAAGGTGACAAGCTCACTGGTGTATGATACCTTCGATGACGCGATTCTGCGCCAGGAAAATAAGAATGCGGTCATCAGCAAGGCACCTTTTACGGGCTTTCTCTATCCTGTATTTACCGACCGCGCGAATGATGTCCATCATGTACTTTACTATACGAAAACACCGAACGAGCCCTGTACCAATCTCATCGAGCATTTTCTGGAATGCGAACCGGAAGCCACGATGATTGCCGAACAGACGGGGATGAAGCAGGTGCTCGATACTTTGCTTGGCGATGACCTGACATATGAGGCGGTTGCAACAGTCAACGAAAAGCTGAATCAGATTGTCGCGAAGAATAAAACCGATGAAGCCCCGACAGAGCTAACCGGTCGGATTTTAAAGCGGATGCTTTCCGAAGCAGGCGTACCCGAAGAAAAGCTCGAACGTACAGAAACTGTTTTTGAATCCTGTGTCGGAAATACAACCCTGAAGCCTGAGCGGCTTGTGCTTCCGAAAACAACGATTAAAACGCCTGAAATTGTTGTCAATGTCAAGAACGAGGCGAAGGATAAGGTACATCTTGAAACGCGTGACGGCCGTCATGTCATGGTGATCGATCTGGATGACGCGATGATTGAGGTCAACGGATATGACCTGCGTGTACCGGGAATGCTGGAGCCGGAAATTATAAAGCCGGTCGAGGAATAAAAATACGGATTGTCTGGTGATAAGAGATCCGGAGCATATGAAAAGGACACCGCACAGCAGCCGATCTGATGGCACTGTGCGGTGTTTGGTTTGGTTATTAGGTTTCGGGGACACGAAGCTGATCGACGAGCGCGGCGTCAGGCGTTACAAAAGCGGTCTGGTAATTGGTATAGATGACCATTCCCGGGCGTGCGCCCTGTGGCTTTTTCACGAACTTATTGAGACAGTAATCGACTGCTACCTGTGCGGAATTGCGTCCCTTGCTGTAATATGCCGCGAGGATTGCAGCTTCTTCGAGCGTGCGGTCGGGCGGTGTTTCTCCGCCGCAGCAGACGATGATATGTGCGCCGTGGACGCTTTGTGTGTGCATCCAGATATCGAATTTTTCGGCAGTTTTGAGGGTAAGACGGTCATTCTGATGATTATTTCTGCCGACAAGAATACGGAAGCCATCGGATGAACGGAATTCCATCGGCGGCAGTGCTTTCGGAGGTTTGGGAGCCTTGCGGTTTTCCTTGAGGTAGCCCTGTTCGGTGAGTTCGAGTCGGAGCTGTGCGATATCGGATTCGCATTCCGCACGCGTCAGTGCATCAAAAACGCTGTCGATATAGAGAAGCTCCTGTTCGCCGTCCGCAATGCGTGCGGTGAGCATTTTCTTTGCGGTACAGGCTTTCTGATATCGCTTATAGTAGTATTGGGCATTCTGGGGGGGCGTGAGCTGGACATCCAGCGGGATTTCAACGATGGGCATAGATTCCTCATAAAAATCCTCCAGGCGTGCAAGGCTGTCTCCGCGCTGTAAACGGTAGAGATTGGCGGAGAGGAGATCGCCGCGTCTGCGGTCGAGCTCCATCGTATCGCAGGCGAGGAGTTCTTCTTTCTGGTTGGCAAGCCGTTTCGAAATACGCTCGGAGGTTGCGGCAAGAAAGCGGAAGAGGTCGTTTGCACGCTGTTTCAGGCGCGCAAATTTATCTCTCTGGGAGAAGAATGCGTCGAGTAATTCCGAAGCAGTCGGATACTCAGCGGAAATCATCAGCGAGCCATACTGTGCGATATGCAAAAAGGAGAAATCCTTGAGCAGTCCCTCCTTGGTACGAAGCGTCTGAAATTCCGCTTTTCCTGCTTTGAGGATGTCACGGGTACGGGAGATCGTAAAGAGCAGCCGTTCCATATGTGTATCGGAGAGGGGGAAGGAGAGCGCTTCGCCGCGGCCGGTATAGAACTCCCATTCTCTTGCGACAATGGGGGAGATGCCCTCGAAGCAGCGAATCAGCACCTTAGAAATTGTACCCTCCTGATAGGCAGTCAGCTTTTTCCGGATATCCTCCGCCTCTGCGTCCAGAAGACAGATTCTGTCTTCTCTGGGCGGCGCGAGATATTCCATCCCCGGAAGTACGAGTCTGACGCGTGAAATATCCTCGTCTACGCGCCGGATGCTGTCAAGGATCCGACCGGTTTCATTCACAAGAATAATATTGGAACAGCGTCCCATAATTTCGATGACGAGCGAGAGAAGCACGCTGTCGCCGAGCTCATTGGTACAGCGGATACGGAAGCGAAGGATACGTTCAAGCCCGTCCTGTTCAATGGCTTCCAGCTTACCGCCGCTGAGATGTTTCCGAAGGAGCATACAGAACATCGGGGGCTGTGGGGGATTTTCGACGGATGCTCTGGTGATATGAACGCGGGCGGCGTCCGCACCGGCAGAAAAGAGGACGCGTGTTGCGCCGCCTTTTGCACGAAAAGAGAGCACAAGGCTGTCGCGTGTCGGCTGATAGATTTTATCAATGCGGCTGCCGATAAGCGGGAGCAGTTCGGAACGGATGCAATATAAAAAAGCGCCGTCTAATGCCATAAAATTCCTCCATATATGAGAATATGTCTGCATCACAGATTCCTGTGGTGCAGACATTCTGATGTTTATTGAACGAATCCCGCGAAGGAAGCGAATTCGCCGGAAATCATGCCTGCGGCGAGATTCGCGAAGGGAATTTCGGTCGTGCGGTCGGGGATGAGAAGCTGGACATTCTGCTGCATTGCGCTGTCGAGCATACCGATACAGGTGCAAAGGCGGCTGACGCGGATGAGTTCGGATTCGGGTTCTTCACGGCAGCACCAGTTGTGGTCGTTTAGTCCGACCTCACAGGCAACGAGTTTGAGACCATACAGTGCCTGAAGAATCTGGAGCAGGAGTACCGGTTCGGAGAGATCGGGCGCAGAAGCGTCTTCGAATGCCATGCCAAAGCCATTGGGCTGGGGGAGACCATCGCTCAGACAAAGGCGGATGGTGAGGAACGCATTGGAAGTGGTGAGCTTCATCGCGGTAAAGCAGTCACGTACAAAACGGGTGCGGTCATCAAAATCGCCGCCGAATTTTCCATTGCGGTGGAACGCAGCGAGACTATCCGCGAACAGATTTCTCTCACAGACATTGAGTGCGATTCCCTCGAATCCGGCAGCCTCGGCAGTTTTTGCCGCGATTGCACAGTTTGCCGCGATGGGAGTGATCTCGCTGTCGTCGAGAATCTCACAACGGGAAAACAGCGTGGAATTTTCGAAGGCCTTGCCCTTGATTGCCTTTCTGCCGGCGTGGTCAAGGAGTGCGATCAGGACAGCCCCGTCGGAAGCCTCTTTGACAGCGGCACAGAGTGCTTTAAAAGCTTCGGCATTCTCCTCTGTGAGCATGAGCTGATGTGTGTCGGTGCGGGCGTCGGGGGAAACCGCGATGGGTTCGCTCCAGAGCATTCCGCATTCGGTCTTTCTGGCTGCGTCACAGTACCGCGCGATGGTTTGAGCGGTGGGTGCACCGTTTTCGTCCGCGTCATAGCAGGGCGAAATCATGACAGCGGCAGAATTTTTCAGCTGATAATCATGCAGCACAGTCGGCTGGCTGATTGCGTCCGTGCCGGGTGTAAGGGGAAGAAACACACCGATCTGACCGGCTTCTTCACACAGGTTTTCAAGAATCTGTTCCATACTCATCTCTCCTTTTTCTTTGAAAATTCTGCCTGCCTCACGCAGAAAAGTGTGGCAGGCAGAAAAGATTGGGACGAATTATTGATTTCCGAGATCTTCTTTTGTAATCAGCTTTGCGATGAACTTGAGTACCAGCGCTGCGTCATTCGCGTTAATTTTCTGGTCACGGTTACAGTCTGCATTGACCTTACCCTGTGTTGTAACAGAAGCGGTCTTATCCTCTGCTGCAATGCGGCTGAGGAGGATGACATCGGAAATGTCGATTTCCTTATCGCAGTTGACGTCGCCGTAATATGCGTCACCGGAACGCTCGGAGGTAGAAGTTGTAGTGGTGGTGGTCTTAGTCGTAGTGGTGGTCGTAGTGGTGGTTGTTACAACATCCGAAGCGGTGGTACCATCGGGTTCGATACCGCCGATGAGGGTGTCGCCGTCATAGATACAGATATTATCGGTACGGACTTCATTGCCGGTGCCGAAGAATGCGTCATCTTCGGTATAGATTTTGAGGTCCTTGTAGCTGGGGTCATTGGTGGGGTCCCAGGTATCGCCGTAGTAGAAGCCGACCGTGAACTGATATTTCTTTCCGCAGTTTGCGAAATTATAATCGCCCCAGTCGATTTCGATATAGGCATATTTCGGATCTTTATCCCATTTGACCGGCTGCGCGATATTTGCCTTACTGGGCGCAGCCTCCGCGGAAACCTGGTCATAGAGCATAGTAGCCTTGATCTTGGAAAAATCGGACACTTCGGAAATGTCGATATAGTAACGGACTCTGAGATCTTCCGGTGCTTTTGCGGCACTGGATTTCACCATCAGGGAGATCTTAGTGACGCCTGCGCCGTTGGCATTGATATCGTCGATACCGCAAGCCTCAACCCAGGAGACACCGTTTCCGCCGCCCTCCGGGTCATTTCCGCCGAGTGCTGCACCGCGGCCGCCGTCATCGACCGGCGGGAAATTAGGGGTGATTGCCTGCGGATACTGATCCTTATAGGCGAGGTAGAGACCTGCCGCAGCACCCGGACAAGCGGCATTATAGTCGATGGTAACCTCATTGTAGATCCAGTCGCTTGTGAGGTCGTTATGGCCGTCGGAGGAATCCGGGCCGCCGGCGAGTGCACCGAAGAGCACATAGAGCTGCTGGTCGGTATCCTCACACTTGGTCAGACCGGAGGAAGCACGGTGATGGGGATTCTTTGCGGCATTGGAATCGAAGCCGACAAGGAAGCTGCGCGGGCCATCTTTTCCGCCCGGTTCGAGTGCCTTGATATTATTCTTACCGAGGATATATTCCATCTGACCCTTTGCCCATTCGGTGAAGAAATAGTCCTTATGGCTGGTGTCATAGTAGTCCTTGCCGCCGGTATACTTATCGTAGACGAGCATACAGAACTGTACAGCGGTATTATAGCGGCAGGAGCCCCAGGTATTGAGCCAGAAGTAGCCCTGGGGGGTGATGGTGCCGGGGCTGCCGGCCATATAGCCGTTATAAGCCTTTGCACACATTGCCCAGAAGTTAATTTCCTCGTAAGGGTTCTTTCCGGCAGCCTTCATGTATTCGATGGCAAGGTCACACTGACCCAGCGGGTTTTCGGCTTCGGTATAGGTTTTGCCGGACTTATAGATTTCGGAGATGCGTCCCATCAGCAGACCGACGCCATTCCACATATCATTCCAGCAGTAGACATACCCGGGGGGTGCATAGTAGTCATAGACCGGAAGCATATCCTGGAGATAGGTGTCATCGCCTGTAATGAGGTAGAGCCAGCAGGCTGCGAAACAGTAGTCGTCTTCCCACTTGGAGGAGCCATAGTATTGTTTCGGGCCCTGTTCGGTGTCAGCAATTGCCTTATCGTTTTTATTGGCGAAGTCATAGAGCGCGATTGCGTAATCGAGACATTTCTCGGAATATGCAGGATCGGACTCTTTGAAGATGAGGTGGTTGATGGCGAGACAGGCAGCCGTATTGGTGACATTACAGGTTGTGGGGTTATCGGGTGTTGCGAACCAAGCGGTACGCACCATAGTATCATTCTGGGGGAGCTGCCAGTAGGCGTGGTCAACGTCACCGTCACCGACCTGATAGCAGAATGCGACGACATCACCGTTATCATCACGGAAGGTGCAACGCATAAAGTAGTCACAGAAATAGCGGATAATGGTTTCGACGTGTTCCGCCTGTTCACATTCCTCGTAAGCTTCACGGAATTCATAGTAGCCCCAGGAAACGGTGGTACCGGAATATGCTTCGGGGAGACCGAATTTTACGTGGTCGCCGGCGTCATGATAGCCGCCGGATACGTCCACGGTTCCGTCCTCGGTACCGGTATTGAGAATATCATAATTTGCCTGGATGAATGAATCGGAAAGGTTTGTGCCGACACGCTTGGTGAGATCTGTACCCATGTCCATGGCAATCAGCGGGACAGCAGCGTCATAGGTGTGACAATTGGCACGCCATTGGAAGCGGCTGTTATCCTCCACCTCGGGGCCGCACATATTGGCGTCATAGAAATGAAGCGAATATTGCAGAGCCTTTGCGAAGTTGTCGTAATCTCCCGGCTCATCGGTAACCAGAGCCGAGGTCGTGAACATCGGAATCGAGCTTGCAGCAGTCATAGCAGAGAGTGCGACAGCGAGAATCCGACCGGTACGGTTTTTCAAAAACCGCATGAAAATCCCTCCTCTTTCTTTCACGCCCCATCTAGGGGGCATTGATATAGTCAGTATAGCACACTTTCCGGAAAATTACAAGTGTTTTCGTGAAAAATATGCTGAAACCGCAGTTTTTGGAGGGGGATCGCAACTTTTGAAAAGCACCGAAAATATTTTGAAAAACCACTTGACCTTTTGAAGAAAGTGTGGTATAATATTTGTCGTGATATCAATGGAGATGTATCGAAGTGGTCATAACGAGAACGACTCGAAATCGTTTGGGCGGTAACACGTCCCGTGGGTTCGAATCCCACCATCTCCGCCAAAAAAGTCCGGTAACCGATTACGGTTTGCCGGACTTTTTCTTTTGAAAAAATGAGATGTCTACGCGCCTGAGTATGATCTCCGGAGCAGGCGTGCAGCCGCAGACTTGTGTCAGAATGCATAGCAATTCTTGATAAGCGCTAAAATTGCACTTAGATCCGCTGCGTGTTCAAGTTGCTGCGCGGAATAATCATTGTCTGGGATACGAAGGACAAGCGATTGTCTTTCTTCATAATACCCCAGCCCCAGACCGCCGGAATCTTCAGGGAGTTCTGTATGCGGAGCAGAGCAGGAAAGATATACATAATATATATCCGTCGAAAGCTGACCGCCGTATTCGATTTTATCCAGCTTTTCGACATGGCAGGCAGTTCCCATGAGCTGAACGAGATGTGTTTCCATTTGTGAGAGTGTTGTCATGCTGATTTTATCCCGTCGGATGTAATCATGTCGAAGCTGAAGTATAGTCAGGAATGCTGTAATGCCTAAAATTGCAATGAGAGAGGGGATGATAAGTCTTATTTTCATGTTTCAATTCCTCTCCTTTGCCTGAAAATATGAATTTAGTCCCAATAATCCACCGGATGCGGGAGCTCGATATCTTTTGCATGGAATACCGGTTCCTGACCTTTTTTGCGTTGTGCTTCGTAGTCATCGAGCGCACGCAAAGCATATTTGCTGAGGAGGAAGATGACGGGAATATTGATGAGGGTCATAAAGCCCATGGTGATATTGGCAATGCCCCAGAGGAGGTCTGCGCTCAGTACCGCACCGAAGAGGATGACGAGCGATGCCTGGAACGAGGAAACACCATTTTTTTCGGTGGGCTTATCGAGGACAGCACGGATCTGTTCTCGAAAGAGGCGAAACGGTGCAAAACGGGTGCGGATACAGAAATAAATCCCGCTTGCTGCCAGCAGGATAATCAGGATATCACTATAAAGAATGTCATTGAGTGCGGAAACCAGTTCGTTCAGCATGGCAGTATCCTCCTTTTCGGGGTGATAATATCTCCAGTATACCATAGTTCGGCGAAATCGTCAACTATCCGGCAAAAAGGCTTGACAGATTCCGATGAATGTTGTATAATGAAAAAACCGATGAGGGAGTAGCAGGCTTTTTTCGGAAAGCAGCAAGTCAACATACTGACCGCACGGACGGTCTGGCTTGCTTTCATTTGCGAGACTCATGTATAACTGTAAAGCTATGCATGGGGTCTCTTTATGTTATAAGAATTACCCAAGTATAGCAAAAACAGCTGTACTTGGGTTTTATTTTTGGATGATAAATGCAGGAGGATGTCAACATGAAATGGAGTGTCGGATTTTTTGCGGAGAGTATTCTGCTTGGTGCCGGACTTGCGATGGATGCATTTTCGGTGTCGCTGGCCAATGGCTTGCACGAACCGGAGATGAAGCGCGGAAGGATGTGTGGGATTGCGGGGGTGTTCGCCGGGTTTCAGGCGTTGATGCCGATGCTGGGATGGATCTGTGTCCATACGATCGTACAGTATTTCCGTTCTTTTGAAAGATGGATCCCGTGGATTGCACTGGTGTTGCTGCTGTTCATCGGCGGAAAGATGCTGATCGAAGGCATACGGGGAGAAGAAGCGGAGGAAGAAAAAGAGCATGGCGTAGGGATCGGTGCCTTGCTGGTACAGGGCGTTGCGACCTCGATTGATGCACTTTCGGTCGGCTTTACGATTGCTGATTATGACTTAGGGATGGCAATCGTCTGTGCGCTGCTGATTGCGGCTGTTACATTTGTCATTTGCATGGCAGGTATCCTCATCGGGAGAAAGTTCGGTACAAAGCTTGCCGGAAAAGCCTCTGTATTTGGCGGAGTCATTCTGATTCTGATCGGCATTGAGATTTTTGTAACGGGCGTATTCTTCTGAGCATCCGGTTGTACTTGCCTTGTACAGGAATTTTTTCGAAAAAATAGAGATGGCTGTCTAAAAATCGGTTCTGTGATTCGTAGTATCAGGTATAAGGGCCTTATAAAAGCTGCGGCATAGCCGGAAAGGAGGGAATCCCTTATGCAGGAAGCAGAGCTGGTGCAGGAAATACTGCTGAGAAACCAGTCCGCCATGCGCGAACTGCTGGTACAATACGGCAGCACCATCAAATCGGTGGTCTATCAATACCTCGGAACACTCCGCCAATACCGGGAGGAGTGCATCAATGATGTGCTGTTAAAAATCTGGCAGAATATCGGGCAGTTCAATTCCGAGAAAAGCACGCTGAAAAACTGGATCGCAGGCATCTGCCGCTATCAGGCAATCGACTATCGCCGGAAGTATCTGCGGGAAATGCAGGAGCTTTATCTGGAGGATTGTAAGGAACAGCGTGGATCCGATTCGGCAGAGGAAGCGATCTTTGCATTTTCGGATGAAACGGAGCGGATTCTTTCGGCATTGACCCCCAAAGACCGCAGTCTGCTGATTTCGCTTTATGCGGACGGTGAAGCACTCGACCGGCTTGCCGCAGAAATGGAGATGAGCCATTCGGGTGTTTACAAGCGTGCGGAACGTGCAAAACGAAAGCTTCGGGAGCTATTCCCCGAAAAACTGTCTTCGGATGTCAGCCATAAGCAATCCGGCACATGATGCACAGTGAAAAGAGGCTGTGCAGGAAAGGAAGGACGCTATGAAAGAAATTTTTTCGAAACTGAATTTTATGGAAACACCGGCAGAATCCGGTGAACGAATGAGCCGTTTCGAACAGGAACGGTATTTTGAAGACTTTGCGTCACAGACAAAGCATACCGCCGCGCCGCAAACGCCGATTCGTATGACGGCACGAAAGGTACTTGCGACAGCCGCCTGTGCAGCAATTGTGCTGGGGGTGACGGGCGGTGCCGGATACGGAATCTGGCAGCTCTACCGCAATACGCCAACTGCGCCGTTGGCTGTCGGAAGTGCGCCGGAAGCACCCTCCAAAGAAAGTCCAAAATCGGAAATGCTGACAGCTGCCGCATATGATTTCAACATCGAACTTGTGAACTATCAACTCGATGTCCTTGGCTTTGGCTCGGCAGAATTGAAGATTACGAAAAAAGACAGTTCAGAGTTTACCGCAGCCGAAATTGCAGCAATCGAGGAATCTGACATTCCCGATAGCAATTCTCTCAACTTCAAAGCTGTAACGGATGACAATAATCTTACTGTAACCTGCATGATGCAGTTCCATGTGCCCCCGACAATCGGTACACTGACGATGAATATCCCGACCGAAAGCGGCACAGAACAATATCATCTTGGAAATCTCATCCCGAACGAAGAAGATATTTATGTCTGGGGTGAACATTCCGTGATGATGACGAACAACGGCTTCCTCATGAAAAAGGATTCCGCTGCCGCTCAGTATCTCGAAGCTCTTGTACGTGCAAATGAACCGAACATCAACATCGCGATTCAGTCTGCTGACGGTTCGGATCATTCTCTCAACCTTGTATCTTTTGGTGGTGCAATATGGAACAGCGCTTCCGGAGATTCATATGTAGAGGCACGATTTGCAACCTCAGATGAGGTTAAAATGCCGTTCTTCGACTATTTGCTTCATATTTCCGCAGAACGCATTGTATTCGGTTCTGATATCTATTCGCTGGCTGATGCTGCACGTACCATTTCGAGCGAACAACAATCAACTGAACAAGCCGAAACGCTCCGTATGGTATCCTATCAACGGGATGAGAACGGATTCCTGAGAATGCAGCTGGAAGCGGATCCTGAGATAGATGAAACACTGCTGGTTCAGGCGCTCCTCGCCAACGGTACCGCCCTGCAATATTCATGGGGCACCAGCGGACAAGAGGGCATGAACTGTATCGAGATTACGACAAGAATTCCGACGGATACGTCCGAACTCGAGCTCCATCACAACAATGCACCGCTTACCTTCGATGTTTCCGAAATCACACACAAAGGTCTCGCTGTCTGTGATAACGGGAATGTTATGATTTCGAGCTTAGGCGTATCGTTTACGAATGACAGCAGCCTCCTTCCTTGGCTCAAAGAGAATCTCCTGACGGTCGGTATAGACAAGCGTTCAAGAACACCGATGGGTGAAGTGGAGTATCGCGAGAAGGATCCGACAGTCTTGCCGCAGGTCATTCGCCGTGCTCTGTTCATGAATGAGTATTCCGCGCCGCTGGAAGTAAACGGTACATGGATCGACGGCTATATCTTCTTCCAGATGTATGAGGGAGAAAAGGTGATTTCGCCTGAGATCCAGTTCGATAAGCTCTCATATATCAAGATCGGTGATCTTTACGTCAGACCCGACGGTACGGCAGTACAGGATACCCAAAAAGAACTTCCATCGACTGACATTGTTGTATAAGAGGAACCTCTGCGTGTATCCACAATCGTTACGGTCATAGACGAATCCTCTGAAATATCAAAACAGCCGCCTTTTCCCAAAAGGCGGCTGTTTTGAACAGAAGTGTCTCCGACGGATTCAGAATGAGGACTCCGTCCCCAAGCCCCTGCATAAGGGACAGCTGTCCCTTATGTATCCCGTTTTTAATACGTAATTTCTATATTTCTGCTGATTGTGGGATTCCAAAGGGATAGTATCCCTTTGGCGGGTTTGGGCGGAGCCCATAATCTATTATCGCGACGCGATACCGCAGCACCCTATTCCCCCTGCGGAACATTTTCATTCAAACTTTTGTTGCGGTAATTGAGATTTGTACGGAGCGTATAGCCCTCCGCCTCCCAGAATGCATTGGCGATATCATTGTCCTTAAATACAAGTCCGAATATTTTCGTAATTCCCTCATTCCGGAGTGCTTCTTCTGCTTTCTGCACAAGCATATGCGCAATTCCCTGACGGCGGTAATCCGGATGTACACACATATGATGGACGATTGCGCGTCTGCCGTCATGTCCTGTCAGGATAACGCCGACGATATTCTGTGCTTGATCGGGCTGTACATCGCTGCGGTATGCTAAAAAACAGGTGGTCGGGTTGCGTTTTAAGTAGCGTTCGATGCCCTCTCTGGTGTCGTCCACCGGATTCAGCGCACGCTTAGACTGTTCTGTTGCATTCCAAAGTGCGTAAATACTGTCATAATCTTCGATGAGAACAGGTCTGATTGTGAAGTTCATGTTGATCTTCTCCTTCTGAATTCTGGTCTGTGGCTGATGGCTTGTGAACGGCGGTTATTGTACCCCGTTAAAATCTGTTTTGCATTCGAAGGGACGGTTAAATGAACCGATTTCGATCAGATTGCCTTCGGGATCCGCGATATAGCAGGTGCGCTGGCCCCAAGGTTCGTCTTCGGGCGGCAGTACCGGAACGGCACCTTTGGAAACGGCATCATGATACGCCCGATCGACTGCATCAAATGTATCGACATAGAGTGCGATTTCAAAATGACCGTTGAATCCCTTGATATATTCATATTTCCGGGCGGTCATTTTCTCAAAGTTCTTTCGCGCATAGAGCATAAAAAGTGTTCCGTCTTTTACGAGATATACATTGATCGCATTCTCATCCTCGGCAATCTCAAAACCGAGTACATCACGATAAAACCGAATCATTGTGGGCATATCATTGACGAAGAGTCCGAATCCGTCCAGCTTCATGGAAATCATCTCCTGTACAGAAATTTTTGATTAAGGGGAAAGAAGCGTCAGCGTCCCGATGACCAGCATTGTAACCGCAGCCGACACTGCGAATACGGCGATCGCGATGAGCACTGTCAGAAGTCTTTGGAATGTTCGGGGCTGTTTCTGAGCGGGAAGGGGCATCGGAGGTTCGTTGAGAAAGATTTCGGGGAGTGCGAAACAGGTTCCGTTTTCGTAGAGATAGCGTACAATGACCGGCATTCCGACAGGGTAAGCGGATGGATCGACGCCATGTATATGGATGATTTCGGTCGTGTGTTCTTGTGTAGGGAAGGTAATCTGGACCGAGAATTCTGACTCGCGTGCACCCAAAATCTCGGTGCATTCCGCCTGATAAGCGTCCGGATAGGGTGGTTTCATGCAATGTGCGGTCACAATCCCGTTTGCCGGAATACTGGATTGTTTCATTCGGTTTAGAAGGTGTTCTTGTCTGGTCATGCCGAACATAGGGTGTATCTCCTTTCTGCGCTTGAAAAACAAAAACGGATATCACCGAAGCGATATCCGTTTGTGGAGCTGTTTACTGGATTTGAACCAGCGACCTCATCCTTACCAAGGATGTGCTCTACCAACTGAGCTAAAACAGCATTGTTTCACAGCCTTTCCTGACTGCTTTATAATTATACTACAAGGCGGTAAAAAAGTCAAGCCTTTTTGCATAAAAAAAGTTTTTTCGACGGTTTGCACAAAAAACGCGTATAGTGATTGTCTGAGCTGATGAAATCGTCTGGAGATAGATGGCTTTTGGGGTGTTTCCCTTGAATTCAACCATATAATATGGTAAAATAGATCATATATTGCAAAAAACTATCATGATTTTGGAAAGGAACGGTTTTATGAAACCTCATAAACAGCATCGGGCTTTTCTTTCGGGGCTTTCGATACTGCTGAGTTTTTCCATGTATTCTTCGACTGTGTATGCTGCCGAATCCAAGCCGCTGACGGATCTCAATGGCGATGGTGTGATTGATGTATTTGATCTTGTGCTGGCAAAACGGGAGATTGTGGACGAGCTCAAACCGCTCACGCTCGATATTACAGGCGGTGAATGTACAGCAGGTGATACGATCAATGTGGATATCACGCTCAAAAATAACCCCGGCTTGCGCAGCATGACCTATATCATCAACTATCCGCCGGAATGGAATCCGATCTATTCGGAAGACTGCTGGATGGAATATACGCTTCCGGAGGCATTGGGAGAAGAGATGATGACGGTATCGAATATTACCGCCGCCAATTCGATTCTGGTATATTCGAGCCGACCGCTGGACTTTGAAGGGGACGGAAAGATTCTCGGACTGACATTCAAAATCTCGGAAAATTCCAGAGCCGGTGAATATGGACTGACGTTCCGGAATGTCAATTTCGTGGATAAGGAAAGAAATACGATCAGTTCAAAGCTGATCGAGCGCAGTACAATCAAGGTGAATCTTCCTGAATATGAGCCGGAAGAAACGAAGCTCAGCGGAATTGATGTTTCGCATTGGCAGGGAGAAATTGACTGGCGTGCGGTCAAGGAAAGCGGTGTGGAGTTTGCGATGCTTCGTATGGGCTTCGGACGCTTTACGAAACAGGTCGATCCGTGCTTTGTAAAGAACTATGACGGCGCACGTGCGGCTGGCATTCCCGTAGGCGTATATTGGTATTCCTATGCGCTGACACCGGCGGATGCAGTCAAGGAGGCGAAAACCTGTTTACAGGTCTTAGGCGGCCGCCAGCTTGAATATCCGATCGCGTTCGATATTGAGGAACGCTCACAGATTAAGCTCCCGCCTGAAAAATTTACTGCGATTGTTGCGACATTCTGTGCGACGATTGAGGCGGCAGGCTACTATGCGATGGTATATGGTTCTGCGACACCGCTGAATGACAACCTCACGGAAGCGGCGAAAAAGCGCTATGATGTATGGGTTGCGAATTATAATGTTCCGGAGCCGATTTACAGGGGAGTATACGGAATGTGGCAGTACTCCGCAGAGGGTACGGTAAATGGCATCAACGGGCCGGTAGACTGTAATTTTGCGTTCCGCGATTATCCGGGAATCATGAAAAATTACCATCTCAACGGCTACTGAAACGAGATAGACATAACAAACGCTCTGTCGTGATGACAGAGCGTTTGTTTTTTGAGAGAAGAAATTACTTCAGCTCGATGGTAGCGCCAGCTTCTTCCAGCTTTGCCTTCAGCTCTTCAGCCTCAGCCTTAGCAACTGCTTCCTTCAGAGTGCAGGGAGCACCTTCAACAGCAGCCTTTGCTTCCTTCAGGCCCAGACCCAGAACGTCCTTAACAGCCTTGATAACGCCCATCTTAGCGTCACCGAAGGAGGTGAGAACAACGTCAAACTCGGTCTTTTCTGCCTCAGCAGCAGCACCGCCGGCAGCAGGACCAGCAGCAGCAACAACAGCGGTAACACCAAACTCTTCCTGAATAGCCTCAACCAGCTCAGCCAGTTCGAGAACGGAGAGTGCCTTGATATCTTCGATAAACTTCATAGTCTTTTCGGAAGCCATGATAATTCTCCTTTACATAATAAAAATTAAATTTTGATTTGGAATAAGAGGTGCAGAATGATTATGCAGCCTCTTCGTTCTTCTTGTCCACGAGAGCCTGGAGTGTAGCAGCGAGCTTCTGCATCGGGCCCTGGAGGGAGCCGACGAGCTGTGCGAGCAGGATATCCTTGGACGGGATTTTTGCGAGTGCCTTGACCTTATCAGCGTCATAGACCTCACCATCGACGAAGCCGCCCTTGAGGGAGAACTTTCCGTCGGACTTATCGGCATATTCACCGAGAATACGAGCAGCAGCAGTCTGATCCTGATCGGAGATTGCGATTGCGGTGGTACCCTGGAGAACATCATCGAACTGTTCGAAGCCGATATTGTGCATAGCAAAACGGATGAGGGTATTCTTCTGAACCATGTAGGTTACGCCAGCCTCACGAAGCTCGCGACGCAGCTTGGTATCATCAGCAACGTTGATGCCCTTATAGTCAACGAGGACGCAGGCGGTAGCGTTCTTCAGAAGTTCGGTAAGACTTTCAACCTTCGCCTGTTTGCTCTGGAGAACCTTTTCACTTGGCATAATGTTTCACCTCCGTTAAAATAAGCTTGCGATGCTGAAAAAACAGCGAGGCAAACCATTGCGAGGAAGTGCTAAGCGCAGATCTTGTGCAAAAAATCGCCTCTCCCGGATTGACAGGAGAGGCGGTTGTGTATCATAATCAAACGGAATATGAAAAACAATCGGCACTCCTCGGTCGGACTTCCAACGCTTTCTGAAAGCGAATGCCGACTGTCTTTGGAATACGGGAACTGTTACATTCAAATCACAGCATGAATATTATATCACAGGATATTTTATTTGTCAAGCATTTTTTCGAAATTTCAAATATTTTTTTCAAAGGTCGTTGATTCTGGTGCGGTTCAGCTCCTCTGCAGCTTGTTCTTTTTTCTTTCGTATATCGCGGACGATGAAATATTCTCCGGTGAAGACGGCCGTCGGGATATTCATCATAAGGAATGACACGAAAAAAGCAACCCATGTCTCAGATTCGTCTTCCATTTCATATTCATAGGATTCCTCGACATATTCGTGAACCACACCATTCTCATCTTCGGTGATGGTTACCGGACCGGAAGATTTTATTACGGCCAATATCATGACGAGAACTGAGAGGATAAGGGAAACAGTGCATGAAAGAATTGGCAGAATCATTCCGAATATCCGTCCTTTTTTATGCTTACAAAGAAAGTATTGCAGCACAATCAGTCCGCCTGCGAGCAGAAGAAAGAATATCATGATCAACAGTTCATAGACATCAGCATTGGATACATCCATAATTTAAGTACCTCCTTGGTATTTCCGATATTCGCCAATCAGGATTTTGGCGGTTTCGAAGTCAAGTTTTTCATTGATCGCGAGCCGCTTGACGGTAGCGACAAACGGATCTTGTTCTGCGGTTTCGCTGAGACGGATTTTCTGGATCAGCCGGTCGAGCCGCAGTCGCACAGTCGGATAGGAAACATCATATTGCCGTGCAATTTCCTTGAGAGAACCGGATGCGAGCAAAAAACGCTTGATGAAGGTAATATCCTCGTCATCGAGATGCACCATCCATTCCGGAACGATTTCAATTCCCATCCACACACCTCCTTTAATAATGTTTAGTATACACCTAAATAATGTTAAAGTCAATATGCAAAATAGATTTTTGTAATATAAAACAAAAAGAGAAGGTCTGACCTGTTATATTTTCACATAAAAAAGCCGTCCGATCTGAAATCCAGACCGGACGGCATAATTTTTTGAAAGGAAACGCTTATGCTTCCCGAAGAATAAAGAGGAGTTTTGCGGGTTTTTCGTTTTCCGAGACCATGAATTCGCGAACCTGACCGCCGCGTTTCATGTCCTTGACCCATTCTGTTTTGCTGCGGATTTTCAGCTTCTTATCAATCAGCCATTGGTTGAGGTATTCGCTGGCAGTCCGTTTTGCCATACCGAGGAGTTCCGCTTCAATTTCCCCGACCGGCATCTCATCCGAATAGAGATTGATATCGAGCTTCTTGACATAGGTAATGACATATTTCTGCATAGAAAATCCTCCTTTCGCTCAGCTTACGGGCGTAAACTGTTCGCCGTCATATTCAAAGGTTGCTTCGGACGCATATTTTCCATTGGAACAGAGGGTGAAGGTGAGCTTGGCATTCAGCATAATACCGAAGGTTGTGCCGCTTCCCTCGCCGGTGTTGCCATAGAGTGTGAGGTTCAGGGTACCCTTATTTCCGACGCTGTACGGAACGGGAATCCGGATCATCGTTTCACCCTTTCCGCTCGGAAGGACATCATAGACTGTTTCGGTCGTGACGGTTTCAGCATTTGCGAAATCCGTGACATCCTGTTTATAGTGTTTACCGGCGATATCAAGATTCAGTACCGGCGAAACATCTTCAGAAGCGATGATGTTGACATAGAACGGATCATCGGGTTTTTCCTCCTTGACGGGGGGATCGGACGGCTGATTCGGATTGGGGTTGAGTTCGGATTCGGAGATGAGCTTTGCGACACATCGGAGAATCATAGTTGCGTCCGCAAGATTCTGTTTTCCGTCGCCGTTGACATCCGCGTTAATCAGACCATCCTGAGAAATTTTTGCCTGCGAGTCTTCTGCGGCATATCGGCTGAGCAGGATGACATCGGAGATATCAATCGACGCATCCTCGTTGACATCGCCGTATTTATGGTTATCGACGATGCCGGGGTCAGAGGTACCGCCGCCGCCATAGAATTCGTTCAGCGACTGACCGTTCTGACCGAGCGGAACCTCATGGTCAAGACCGATAAAGACGCCGTTATTATCCTGCCAGAGGGCTTTTTCGACGAACGCATACTTATCTTCATCCCATTTTCCGAAATTGTCGTAAACGAGTCCGCCGGTATCACCGGAGTTTTCGTTGAAACACCAGAATGTATGGTGGATATGGTGCTCGATCATGTAATCGCGCAGGAGGGTAAGCCATCTTGTATTCTTACCGTCCTTATCGTGTTCGGCGTCAATAAATCCGCCCCATTCGCCCATCAGCAGCGGTGCAATTTTTTCTTCTGCGATGTATGCCCAGGTATCGTACCAGTAGTCATCCAGAAGCGTCTGGGTTGTAAAGTCCTTATCGAACCATGTCTGGTTGTAAACGAGCGGGCCGTAGTCATGGGGAGAGTAAACGAGCTGACTCTGGTGCTCACCGAGGTTGATGGGGTCTTTCCGGACACCGCGGAAGTTGCCGCCCCACCATGCGCCGTGGTAGAATTCGGTCATTGTGGTATAGTCGATCGAAGGCGCGCTCCAGTCATATCCTTCTTTCGGATAGACTTCGTTGCCCTCTACCATGACCAGCAGGTTCGGATTGCCCTTCATGACATAGGAAGCGGCGAGTTCTGCGGCATACTTCCAGTTATTGGGGTCGGTAGAATCGTCCCATTTTGCCATATTGTTGGGGGTATCCGCCTTGCCGTGGGGTTCATTCTTGAGGTCGATGGCGATGATGGTATCATCATTCTTATAGTAGTCCGCGAGCCAGTAGAGTGCGTCACACCAGTCCTGCGTGCTGAAGCGGTCGGTATACCAGAGATTGACCTGATGGCCGGCGGAATCCGTTTCCGCGCTGTGGATATCAATCATAATTTTGATACCGTTCTGTCTGCACCACTGAACAGCTTTTCCCCAGATGGTAAAGCTGTCTAAGATCGTACCGCCCGCAACACCCTCGACCGTCAGTTCCGGATTACAGTACTGATTGACCTTCGGGGTTGCCGGGTCTTTTCCGCCGTCACGCCATTGGAGGAGCAGTTCGGTTGAGACCGGAACACGCAGAAGATTGAAGCCATGGTCCGCGATCTGGTTGAGCATTTCGTGCATATTCTGGGACCAGACACCGTCAAAGACCTGACTTCCGACATTATAGCCGAACCAGTTGCATCCGGTCAGCCAGACTTCATTGCCGTTCATGTCAACGTTTTTGTCGCCTTCGACATGAAGCCAGTCATCCTGTGTATTATAGGTGACACCGCTTTCGTCGTCATATACCAATGTGCTGTCGGCTGCCGCAGAAAACGGCAGTGCTGTAGAGCTGACGGTCGCGGACATCATCAGTCCGCTTAACAGGACCGCCGTCAGCCGAATATGCTTTTTCATAATAAAAGCCCCCTCTTTTCAAGTTGATGGATCAGTTCCGGTCAGTGTTCCGGACTTACCAGTTCATCGCATTGCGGCTTGCTATTTTGTTGCGGATTGCAAAAATAATACCGAGAATCAGCATCAGTACACCGGCTGCGGCAAAGATTGCACCGATCATGATGGTAGTTTTGAGATTGCCGAGGCGTGCGTGAGTAATCATCAGCGGTTCACAGCATTCGTCAAAGCTGCCGTATTCTTCACCGACTGCTTCCTGATACCATTCGCGGAAAAAGCCTTCGATGTTGGACGGGAGTTTGGAAACAGTACCCTGAATTTTGAGCTCTGTCGCCGGTAACTGGAGATCTTCATAGTCGCTTGTTTCGTCATAGGTCGCCTGTGATTCGAGATAAGCATAGGTTTCCTCGGTAATCTGGTCGAGCTTGGTGTAGTCGCTGCTGGAGGAAGTACAGTAGACGATGAAGTTATCGTTGTTGAGCCAGATCACATAATAAAGCTTGTCACTTCTGTCAGAGGTACGGATACCGAAGTTCGTGGTATATTCCTCTGCACAGCAGCCCAGCACATAGTTTACATTGCCTTCGACAACATCGCCGCGTTCGAGTGCAAACGCTTCGACCTCATCGAGATTGACGATATCGCCGTTTTTCATTTTCAGATAGGTCGGGATATCGAGTGCAAACGGGATTCCGACACAGAAAAATACGACTGCGAGGATGAAGAAATTACGTACGTTTTTCATAATACTTTCCTTTCGTTGCCCCAAGCGGGGGGAGAATTATTTTGTCATGGATGATACGCGGAGGCGATTGAGCGCACGCTGCAATTTTGCTTCCGCACGATCCAGTTCATGCTGTGTTTTACTTTGTTCGCGGCGTTTTCTTGCATCTTCCTCGGAGCGTTTGGCATGATCGACGTCGATATCCTGTGCCCATTCGGCAGCGTTTGCAAGGATCACAGTCTGTTCGGGTGAGATTTTGAGAATCCCGCCGGAGAGTGCGGCAATTGTTTCGGTTCCGTCCTCGGTAATGACGCGGAGCGGACCCGCCGGCAGACACGCGACATATTTCTCGTGTTTTGCAAGGACGCCGATATCGCCTTCTGTGGTGCGGACAATGATACGCTGGACATTCCCATCGAAGAACACCTTTTCGGGCGTCATAATCTGGAGCTGAAAGAGCGTCACTGTGCATCCACCTCCGCAGCCTTAGCCTTTTCGATGACATCGTCAATCGTTCCGGCAAAGAGGAATGCAGATTCGGGGAGGTCATCGTGGAGTCCTTCGATAATTTCACGGAAGCCGCGGAGTGTTTCGGAGATCGGTACAAATTTACCCTGCATACCGGTGAATTGTTCTGCGACTGTAAAGGGCTGAGAAAGGAAACGCTGGATCTTACGTGCTCGGTTTACGGTCAGCTTATCCTCGTCGGAAAGCTCATCCATACCCATAATTGCGATAATATCCTGAAGCTCGGTATAGCGCTGGAGGATGGTCTGAACCTTACGTGCGATGGTATAATGCTCCTGACCGACGATATCGGGATCGAGGATACGGGAGCTGGATTCGAGGGGATCTACCGCAGGATAGATACCGAGGGACGCGATGGAGCGGGATAAAACGGTTGTCGCGTCAAGGTGCGCGAAGGTTGTGGCGGGGGCAGGGTCGGTGAGGTCATCCGCCGGAACATAGACTGCTTGAACCGAGGTAATGGAGCCTTTGGAGGTGGAGGTAATCCGCTCCTGAAGCGCACCCATTTCGGTGGCAAGTGTAGGCTGATAGCCGACGGCGGACGGCATTCTTCCGAGCAGTGCGGACACTTCGGAGCCTGCCTGGGTAAAGCGGAAGATGTTGTCGATAAAGAGAAGAACATCCTGGTTTTCGTAATCGCGGAAATATTCTGCCATGGTCAGTCCGGAGAGCGCGACGCGCATTCTGGCTCCGGGCGGTTCATTCATCTGACCGTATACCAGACAGGTTTTCTCGAGAACGCCGGATTCCTTCATTTCATGGTAGAGGTCATTTCCCTCACGGGTACGCTCGCCGACGCCGGTAAAGACAGAGATACCGCCGTGCTGATTGGCGACATTGTTAATCAGTTCCTGAATGAGGACTGTTTTACCGACGCCTGCGCCGCCGAATAGACCGATTTTACCGCCCTTGAGGTAGGGTGCGATGAGGTCAATGACCTTAATACCCGTTTCAAGGACTTCGGTAGCGGCAGCCTGTTCTTCATAGGAGGGTGCTTCTCTGTGGATGGGGTGACGGCGTTCGGTCTGGGGCGCGGGCTGTTCATCGACAGGGTCGCCCAGGAGGTTAAAGACTCTGCCTAAGGTTTCGCGGCCGACCGGAACACGAATCGGACTTCCGGTATCGACAGCGTCGGTACCGCGCACCAGTCCGTCGGTGCTGCTCATGGCGATGCAGCGCACCACATCGTCACCGATATGCTGTGCGACTTCCAGCACAAGCTTCTGACCGTTATTGTCGCATTCGATTGCGTTCAAGAGGCGCGGAAGCTCTGATTTCCGGAAGCGCACGTCTACGACTGCACCGATAATCTGGACGATTTTTCCGGTGCCGCCGCATCTGACTGCTTCATTCGATTGCATATGTGCAACTCACTTTCGTAAATAGTAGTTGTTGACTTTTTTGGGGGATGTCAGCTTGCTGTTTGCCCTGACATCAGTTCTGTGCATTTGCGCCGCCGACGATTTCGGTCAGCTCCTGTGTAATTGCAGCCTGACGCGCACGGTTATAGCGAAGCGACAGGTCATCAATCATTTCCTGTGCATTATCGCTGGCATTTTCCATTGCCATGCGGCGTGCAGCCTGTTCGGAAGCATAGGTATCAACGATGGTACAGAACAGGATGCCCGAAAGATATTTCGGAATCAGGTTATCAAAAACAGCTTCGGGACTCGGTTCATAGTGTGTGAGACTCCGGACGCCGCCCGCATTTTCCATATTGGGGACAGGAATCGCTGTCATACGGCGTGCTTCCTGCAAGAGCGGCGATACGAGGTTTGTGAAGAAAATCTCAACCAGTGCGAGATGGCCCTCCTGAAAGAGGCGGAGGATTTTTTCCGCCATATTGAGGGTAGTATAGGTTGTAACGGAGTCACCGATGCCTTCGAAATGCGCGAGGACGCGGTTGGGAAATTTGGCGTAATGCTCGGCAGCTTTTTTGCCGATGGTCATGAGTATGACTTCTCTCCCTTTGGCTTCGAGTTCGCGGATACGAGCGTCCGCCATCCGGAAGACATTGAGGTTAAAGCCGCCGGCGAGTCCACGGTCGCCTGCCATCACAATCAGGAGTGCCGCACCGGTTTCGCGCAGCTCGGTATAGACCGAATGGAATCCGGCAGCCTCCGATGCGATTTCGCTCATCGTCTGGTACAGCAGATTAAAGTAGGGAACGGTCTGTTCGGCGCGTTCCTTTGCATGACGCAGCTTTGAGGAGGAAACGAGTTCCATAGCCTTTGTGATCTGCATCGTGCTTTCGACGCTTTTGATGCGTCGTTTAATCGCTTTCATGTTGGATCCTGCCATGAATCATCGCCTCCGTTTCTCAGACGAAGTTCCGGACAAAATCGGAGATGACTTGTTTGAGCTGTTCCTCGGTTTCGGGGAGCAGCTTTCCGGTATCGGCGATTGCGGAGAGGATTTCGCTGTGACAGGCATCCATTTCTTCAAAGAGTGCCTGTTCAAATTCTGCGATCCGATTGACGGGGACATCCTTGAGGAGGTTGTTGACGACTGCGTAGATGATACAGACCTGATGCGGTGCGGAGAGCGGTGTGCTCTTACCCTGTTTCAGCACCTCCACCACGCGTTCGCCCTTTGCAAGACGTTCTTTTGTATCCTTATCGAGATCCGATCCGAACTGAGAGAACGCCTGTAATTCACGATACTGGGAGTAGGTCAGCTTCAGCGAGCCGGAAACCTTTTTCATGGCAGGAATCTGGGCAGCGGAACCGACACGCGAGACGGAGATACCGGGGTTGACGGCGGGGCGTACACCGGCATTAAAGAGGTCGGTTTCGAGGAAGATCTGACCGTCGGTAATCGAGATGACATTGGTCGGGATATAGGCAGATACGTCGCCGGCCTGTGTTTCGATGATGGGGAGTGCCGTCAGCGAGCCGCCGCCGTAGTTTTCGTTGAGACAGCAGGCACGTTCGAGCAGTCTGGAATGGAGATAGAAGACATCGCCCGGATATGCCTCACGTCCCGGCGGACGTTTCAGCAGCAGCGAAAGGGTACGGTAAGCAACCGCATGTTTCGAGAGATCATCGTATACAACCAGAACATCCTTGCCCTGATCGACGAAATACTCGCCCATCGTGCAGCCCGAATACGGTGCGATATACTGAAGCGGCGCCAGTTCCGAAGCGGTTGCGGAAACAACGATCGTATAGTTCATTGCACCGGATTTGGTAAGGGTTTCGACGACATTTGCAACGGTCGAGCGTTTCTGACCGATAGCAACATAGATACAGATGACATTTTTATCCTTCTGATTGAGGATCGTATCGAGTGCGATCGAGGTTTTTCCGGTCTGTCTGTCGCCGATAATCAGCTCACGCTGACCTCTGCCGATCGGGATCATGGAGTCGATCGCCTTGATACCGGTCTGCATCGGTTCATGAACGGATTGTCTTGTGATAATACCGGGCGCGATTTTCTCGATGGGCATCGTTTTGGATGCCATCAGTGGGCCTTTTCCGTCGATGGGTTCGCCGAGTGCATTGACGACGCGTCCGAGCAGCTCATCGCCCACAGGCACTGATACAATTCTTCCGGTTCTTCGGACAGCAGAGCCTTCCTTGATATCCTTATCGGAACCGAGCAGCACCGCGCCGACAAAATCATGTTCCAGGTTGAGTGCCATACCGGAGATACCGCCCTCGAATTCGAGCAGCTCACCCGACATACACTGTTCCAGACCATGCACATTGGCGATGCCGTCGCCGACAGTAATTACATGACCGACATCGGCAAGATTCAGCTTTGCTTCATAGTGCTTGAGCTGTTCTTTAATGATACCGGTAATTTCGTCAGGTCGTAAGTTCATATTTCACCTTCTAGTTCCTAATCTTGAATCTTCCGCGTACTCACTTGACAGCGAGAGCGGTTTTGAGGGTATTGAGGCGGGTTCGGAGGCTGTTATCGAGCCGGGTATCGCCGTACTGGACGGTCATCCCGCCGAGCAGCTCACGGTCGATCTGCTTTGTGAGCCAGACAGTTTTTCCGAGCTTTTGGGAGAGTGCCTGAATGAGGCGTGCTTCCTGTGTGTCGGTCATCGGCACAGCCGTTGTGACCTTCACCTGAATCGTATCCTGGTATTCGAGCATCCGTGCGTCGAAAGCGTCGGCAATCTCGGAGAGAAAAGAGACTCTGTCGTGGTCGATGAGGAGAAACAGCAGTCTGCAGGCCAGACCCTCGGTGCCAAAAATCTTTTTGGCGATATCTGTCCGTTCTGAGACGGGGAGCGTCGGAAGGGACAGCAGTCTTGTCAAATCGGGGTGGAGTGAAAACAGTACCGCGCACTGCCGCAGGTCGGCACGTGTTTCCTGCATCACGGAATCACCCATATCCTTTGCGAGTGAAAATAACGCATTCGCGTATACAGCACCAATTTCCGTACTCACTTTGCATCACCCACCGCATCAATAAATTCGTCAATCAAGCGCATATGGTCTTCCGGCTTTACCTCGCGTTCAACAACCTTTTCCGCCATCAGAACAGCCAGTTCGGAAACGGAACCGCGCAGTTCATTTTCTGCTCTGCGCTTTTCGATTTCGAGCTGCTGAGCGTTGCGCGTCATAATACCGGAAGCTTCTTCTTTTGCCGCAGCAACGATTTCATCCGAACGCTGCTGTGCTTTCTGGGTTGCATTCCGGAGAATCTGTGCAGATTCTTCTTTCGCGGCGGAAAGTTTTTCGGTATATTCGGTTTTTGCTGCTTCCGCTTCAGATTTTGCAGCCTCCGCATCCGTAATACTCTGATCGACAGCCTGTTGTCTTTGTTCAAGGATTGACTGGACCGGACGGAAGAGGAAGTGCTTGAGACCGAAAAACAAAATCAGCAAATTCAGCCATGAAAACAATATAGTGCCGATATCAATGGATAGAAAATCCAGCATAGCTTCGCCTTTCCTTTACTGATGAAATTTCTTGCCGTATTTCAGGTAAACGGCTTGAGGAACATCAGCAGCAGGGCAATAATCAAGCCATAGATACCGGTTGATTCTGCGACAGCACAGCCGACGAACATGGTTCTTGTCACAGCACCGGAAGCTTCGGGCTGTCTTGCGATCGCCTCACAGGCCTTACCGACGGCATAACCTTCACCGATACCGGGGCCGATACCTGCGATCATAGCGAGACCGGCACCGATTGCGGAGCCTGCGTATACAATTGCTTCATTCAGATCCATTTTAAATAACCTCCTGAAATTTAGAAAATATGGTTTTCGAGAAAAATATGTGTAGCTGCGCGGACAAGCATTCCCTGCAACGATATGCGGGGGATTGGCTGTCCGTTATGTTTCATCCTCCGAGGGTGCAGCGTTGCTGATAAATACCATTGTCAGCATACAGAAGATAAACGCCTGCATAAAGCCGGAGAACAAATCGAAATAGAGGGAGAAGACTGCGGGGATACCGATCGTAAGGAGCGGTATTTCGAGGCCGAGCGCACGGCTTGCGCCGGTCAGTCCGTAGTAGATGAGTGCAGTAATGACGCCGCCGCCGGCGATATTGCCGAAATGACGGAGCGCAAGTGCTGCGGGGGTTGCGATTTCGCTGAGGATATTCAGCGGAAGCATAACGGGTACGGGTGACATAAAGCCTTTGAGGTAGCCGCCGAGTCCGTCAAAGCGGATTTTTGTTGCGGTAATCATCACGAATGTAATGACTGCCCACGAAACGAGGACAGAGAAATCGGATGTAACCGCACGGAGTCCCGTTAAGCTCAGCAGGCTTCCGCAAATCGAGAATAGGAATACAGTTGCGATATATGGTGTAAAGCTGAGCCATCGTGCGCCCATGGTATCGCGGACGAGATTGGTAATCGCTTCGACTGCCCATTCCGCAATCGCCTGTCGTTTCGAGATTCCCTTTACTTTCAGGTCTCGTGTCAAAAACCATGCGCCGAACAGGATAACCGCCATCACAATCCATTCCAGGATAATGGTTTCGGTAAAATTGATTGTGATGCTGCCGATCTGGAACGAGCCGATGATTTTCGGACCGGAAACATTCAATTCGGATGAACCCGTAAGAAATTTAGGTATTGCCATCATAAAACTATCATCTCACCTCCAATTGCCGTGGGATTGCACAGAGCTTATGTTCTTGAGAAAAAGCCCTGCATTGTGTAAATCAGTTTGGGATAGAAAACGGGGATGGCTGCGGCGATCGGGGAACAGAATTCCGGAAGCAGCAGCGCAAAAGAAAATGCGGCGGCAAAGACGCCGAGCCGATAGAGATAATACCGCGTATGGAGGGCGATATTGGCTTTTCCGTCGCGTTTTGCGTCATATGCGACGCGGCTGATTCCCTTTTGAAGAATCACGAGATTCACAACCATCACGGCAGTACCGAGCATGAGTCCCAGTGCAAACCGGAGTGTGAATCCAAAGAAGAAAGTGCTGATGAGGTAGGCAGCCAGATTCAGCAGCATTGCCCGTATTCCGAGCATCTTCAGTTCTGCAATGAATGCCGCTTTCTCCACATACGTACCCCCTTGTTGATATTCATTCTTTTATTATAGCATAACCGCTTGAAAAAAGCAATGGGAAAACAGCAAAATCTCTGTTGTTTTCCAAGAACGAAAGCGAGATTCATTCGATTTTTTCGACCTTGAGGAGATTGGTGGTACCCTCGACGCCGAGCGGAACGCCTGCGGTGATGACAACCACATCATTGGGATGGGTGTAGCCTGCCTGACAGGCGGCATCGACCGCATGGCGGAAGAGGTCATCGGTATTGGTTTCTTCCGCAATGACGAGGGGGTGGACGCCCCAGGAGAGATTCATCTGCCGCTGTACCATCGGTTCCATGGTGCAGGAGATAATCGGGAACATCGGGCGGTATTTGGAGATGAGGCGTGCAGTTTCACCGCCTTTTGTGACGGTAATGATTGCCTGTGCGTCGAGGTCATGTGCGGTGGTAACAGTTGCATGGGAGATGGCGTCTGCGATGGTGGTTTTTGCGCCGACACGGTTGAGGAATTCTCCCTTATAGTCGATATTGCTCTCGGTGGTGACCGCAATCCGTTTCATCGTGCGGACTGCTTCGACAGGAAATTGACCTGCGGCGGTTTCTCCCGAAAGCATGATTGCGCTTGTGCCGTCATAGATAGCGTTGGCAACGTCGGTGATTTCCGCACGCGTGGGGCGGACATGAGAGATCATCGAATCGAGCATTTGTGTAGCGGTAATGACCTGTTTTCCGGCTTCATAGCCTTTGCGGATGAGTTCTTTCTGGATGGCAGGAATCTGTTCAAAGGGGATTTCAACACCCATATCACCGCGTGCAACCATGATACCGTCTGCGGCATCGAGGATTTCCTCGATATTATCGACACCCTCACGGTTTTCGATTTTTGCGATGATGCGGACGCCATACCAGCCAAGGCTCTGTGTAAATTTCCGGAGATAGCGGATATCCGCGCCGGTACGCGCGAAGCTTGCGGCAATAAAATCGAAGCCGAGCTTTGCGCCGAATTCCAGATCGTTCATATCCGCGTCACTGAGATACGGCATAGAAAGATTGACGCCGGGGAAGTTACAGGATTTATTGTTCTTGACGATGCCGCCGTGTACAACGGTACAGGTGATATCGGTCGAAGAAACGTGATCGACGCGCAGCTCCACCAGTCCGTCATCAATCAGGATGGTATCGTTGGGTTTTAAGTCATTGGTCAGGCGTGCATAGGTGACGCTTGCGATTTTCTCGTCACAGGGCACATCTCTTGTGGTCAGGGTATAGGTATCGCCGTCCTGTAATTCCACAGGTCCGTTCGGGAACTGACGGAGGCGGACTTCGGGGCCTTTGGTGTCAAGGATGGTAGCGATGGGAAGCCCAAGCTCCTCACGAAGCCGGACAACCTGCTGAAAACGCTTCCGATCCATTTCATAGTCTGCGTGGGAAAAATTGAAGCGGGCGGCATTCATACCGGCATGCATCATCTGGCGCATGACTGCATCATCATCGGTAGCGGGGCCGACGGTACAGACGATTTTTGTTTTGCGAAGTGTCTGATTCATAAAAAATTCTCCTGTATCATAAAGATTGAGATTATAAAATCAGCATAGAATCGCCGAAGCTGAAGAAGCGATACTGCTGCTGCACAGCGGTCTGATATGCGTGCATGGTATGTTCATAGCCGGCGAATGCCGAAACGAGCATGATGAGTGTGGATTCCGGCAGGTGGAAATTGGTAATCAGCCCGTCGATACATTGGAATTCATAGGGCGGATAGATAAAGATGCCGGTATCTCCCTCACAGGCACAGATTGTTCCATGTTCGCGGAATGCACCTTCGAGCGTGCGGCAGGAGGTGGTACCGACCGCAATGACTCTGCCGCCGTTTTCTTTTGTCCGGCGGATTTTCTCGGCAGTTTCTTCCGGAATCGAGTAATGTTCAATATGCATATGATGGCTTCGGATATCATCTTCTTTGACGGGGCGGAAGGTACCGAGTCCGACATGAAGTGTGACAAAGGCTGTATCTACGCCATTTTCTTTCAGCTGATTCAGGAGTTCGGGGGTGAAATGGAGACCAGCGGTGGGTGCCGCCGCCGAACCGAGTTCACGCGAATAGACTGTCTGGTAGCGTTCTTTATCCCGAAGCGTTTCGGTGATATAGGGGGGGAGGGGCATATGCCCGATTTCGTCGAGTACGGCATAGAGACTGCCGTCGCAGTGGAAGCGAACCTGACGCCCGCCATCCTCAGTCATGCCGAGGACTTCCGCTTCGAGCTTTCCGCCGAAGGAGAAGCGTGTACCGATTTTCGCCTTTTTTGCCGGCTTACAGATAATTTCCCAGACCTTTTCGCCGAGCGGTTTCAGGAGTAAAAATTCAATCGGGGTCTGATTTTCAGTTTTGACGCCGTAGAGGCGTGCCGGAAGTACGCGCGAATCATTCATAACCAACAGATCGCCCGGTTTCAGAAATTGCTCCAGTTCAAAAAAATGGTGATGTGCGATTTCGCCTGTTTCACGGTTCAGACAGAGCATTCTGGATGCGCTTCGCGGTTCGACCGGCGTCTGCGCAATCAGCGCCTGCGGCAGATCATATGCGTAGGTACTGCGTTTTGTCCATTCGATTGCCATATGTTCGCGTCCTTTCTATCTTACAAAATTCCCAAAAATCTCCATCATACAGTATATCATAAACTGCCGGTTTTGTCCAGTCAATTCTTGCGGACTGACAAATTCTGTCAGCCCTCGCAGAAAATTTTCGGCAAGAGACTGCATTTCGACAAACTTCGCGGCGGAACTCTGCTATACTGAGGACAGTTCCAAGATGGAAAAGGAGGGAAGCGGATGTCGAATCCGAAAAGAACAAATCGTTTGCTGACGCTTCTGGTAGCTGTGATGCTGTTATCGGGATGTATGCCGCGCCAGATGTTTTCGCGCAAGTCTATTTTCCATACGGCTGTATCACAATACGCGCCGGTGATTTATCAGGAGCAGACCTATTCTCATCTCAAGGAATGCTTCAGTGCACAGAAGGATATCGTAAGACCGCATACCGGTTCTACGATCATTGCCGCATGGCTGCCGTATATGCTGTATGATACGCTGTTCGGTTCTCAGGATAAGGAGACCTGCCGCAGTACCATCCGATCCTATCTGTCTTCCGCGAAAGCGCTGGGGATCAATACGATATTTGCCCATGCCTGTGCATTCGGGGAAGCCTACTATACCTCCGGGCTGATGCCTGCCGCAGATATCGGCTGTCGGTTTGATCCGTTCGCACTGATTTCGGACGAATGCCGAAGGCTCGGACTTTCGCTGCACGCGTGGATCAATCCGCTGCGGCTGGAAACCGCAGTACATATGGAGAAATACTGGGCGGCGGATGACGCGCTTTCCGCACGCTGGTATCAGGACGAATCGCTGCGTGGAAAATATATGCTGCAATGGGAAAAGCGATGGTTTCTGAATCCGGCATCCGATGCGGTACAGGATTATATCTGTCGTGTCGCAGCAGAACTCTTAAACCGCTATCCGATTGACGGAATCCATATTGATGACTATTTCTACCCGACAATCAGTACAGCCTTTGACGCAAAGGAATTTGAAGTATCCGGAGAAAAGAATCTTTCGGAATGGCGGCGGGGACTGATTTCGAAGCTTGTGTCGGAGCTTTATGCGACGGTGCATAATATCGCACCCGACGCGGTTTTTTCGGTCAGCCCGCAGGCAAGCATCAAGGATAACCACAACAAATCGTATGCGGATGTAGCACTCTGGTGTGCAGAGAAAGGGTATTGCGACTGGATGATTCCACAGATTTATTATGGCTTTGAAAATGATACGATGCCGTTTACGGAAGTGCTTGCCGAGTGGTGTATGCTGCCGCGGTCATCCAGCGTTGCACTGATGGTCGGGATTGCAACCTATAAGGTCGGCGCAGTGGATGCATTTGCAGGCGGCGGCGCAAATGAATGGGTCACAGAGCTTGGGATTCCGGCACGGGAAGCGCAGACCGTGCTTCGGAATCCGGCATTTTCAGGAATATCCCTCTACCATCTCGGTACAACGCTCTCGATGAGCGACGGCGAAAAATCAGAATTATCCGGCGCAATTTTATAGTGTATTTAAGGTTCATTTTATGTTGCTGTGATATATTCGGAGTATAAGCCGGATGACGGGTAAAAAGGGGGAAGTATTTTACATGGAAATATTATTGATCGAAAGCAATCATCTACTGCGTCACAGCATTCTCGGACGGCTTGCGGAGGATGGCTATCAGGTTACGACTGCGCTGACCGGTACGAAGGCGCTTCAGCTTCTGGATGCACCCAGATATGATACGATTCTGCTGGATACCGCGCTTCCTGATATTACGGCAATCGGCGTGCTGCGGGAAATACGAACCCGAGGGATTGATACGCCGGTGATGATGCTGAGCACAGAAAACAGGATTTCTGACCGTGTACACGCACTCGACAGCGGCGCGGATGATTTTCTGGCGATGCCGTTTCATCTCGACGAACTGATGGCACGCATCCGCCGGATGGTACGAACCTATAAGCGGACTTCCGCCCAGCATGATAATGGGATTCGGTGTCTTGCGGATTTAACGGTGGATACGAAGCGTCAGATTGCTACGCGCGGCGGAAAGCGGATTCCGCTTTCTGCGAAAGAATTTGCGATTCTGGAATATCTGATTGATAATCAGGGTACGACGCTGACACGCGAGAGTATCGAAAAACACGTTTCTTCTCAGGGCATCAATTCCAATGATTCGGTCATCAGCGTCTATATCCATTATCTGCGCAGAAAAATCGACGATGGATTTTCGCTGAAGCTGCTGCATACGATCCGGAATGAGGGATATGTGCTGCGTGCCGACAGCCCCTCGAAATTCCTGAAATTATAAGAATACCGCCAAAAGCCCTGCATTGTCATGCAGATCGTGAGAAAGAAGAATACCCCGTGAAGAAATAGACGGGTACTCGTAAAGAAGTTTTTATGATTTGAAGATAAGGTTGCGTAACCTGTGCGGTTACGCAGCCTTTCTCTTTTTGTCGTACTTCATACTGTCAGCAACGGCAGTCGTTACGGCAACATCGAAACGATAGTGTAT
>JAFXIC010000023.1 GCA_017533485.1 Oscillospiraceae bacterium | reverse complement strand
CTTGGTTTGCCCCTTTCGTTTTATCATAGCACGAAAACAAATCTATGAAGATAAACATATGAATACAGGAAACCGCGAGAACATCCCTCGAACACGCCCCCTTACCCTTGGTTGTCCCCTTTCGTTTTATCCCAGCACGAAAACAAATCTAGGAAGATAAACATATGAATACAGGAAACCGTGAGAACATCCCTCAAACATGCCCCCTTTCGCTTTATCCTAGAAAAAAATCCGGAGAAGACTTCCATCTCCTCCGGATCCTTTTTACGTTTTCTCTTTAACGATTCAACAGCTTCTTCTTCTGTGCTTCAAATTCTTCTTCCGTGAGAACACCCTCATCATACAGTGCCTTCATCTTCCGAATCTCATCCGCAACAGACGATATCTCCACAGCCTTCGTGGACTTCGCTGTATCCTCCGTCTTCTTCTCCTCACGCTTCTTTCCGTCATCCTCCTCATCATCCGACTTGAGGAATGCCTTAATCGCCGCAAGGTTCAGAATCTTCTTATCTGCCGTAATCTCATCTTCATACGGCAGCTCATAGATTCCCTTCGCACGATTCTCCCGAATCAGTGCAATCATCTTATTATGCTTTCTGTCATACAGCCAGAATGCGACAGCGCCGAACAGACCGAGAATCAGAAGAATCAGTCCCAGCCGCAGTCCGACCGGTGTGAATTTCATCTTAACCGTATGCTCACCCGGCGAGAGCGGTACGCCGATCATCGCCTTGAACAGCTCCAGATGTTCTACCTTCTGACCGTCAACCCAGACTGTCCAGCCCGGCTCGAACGGTACCGAGGTCATCATAACCTGATTGTCGGAAGCCTTGATTGTACCCTCAAGCACTCTTCCGCCTGCCTTCGTGAGGTTCCACTGCTGGTCTTTCAGCGTATCAATATCCTGCTGATAGAGCGCCTGATTGAAGTGGTAGAAGAAGAAGTTCTTGACGATCGTATATTTTTCCTTTCCGTTTCCGTCGGTGAGAAGGGTCATACGAAGCTGGAGCTTCTGACCCGGCTCGAACGAACCGAGGAGGAGGATATGATAATTATCGGTTTCGAAATAAGAGCCCATGAACTTACCGTCCGAACCATCTACATTCTTACAGACAGGCTCGTCCAGATTCCACTGGTCAGCCATCCAGAGGTTGACCTTACTCTCATTTTCGGTTTTAAAGAAGATATAAATCGGGTCGCTGGTCTGTGCCTCGAAGAAGATATCAATCGTCGGGTCAGTTGCGTCAGGATTTGCGCGGTAATTGGTCTGGACGCCATACGGCTCGGAATATACCTCGTTAAGACGAAGCTCATTTGTCAGCGGAATCGGATAATAATATTCTCTCCACTGGTCGAACTGACCATCGCTGGTAAAGGTAGTATTGCCGGTGATCGTGCTCATGAGGATATTCTGGCTGTTAAAGGGGTTATCGTTTCCGAACGCATTGACGCGCTGGATATCCTTATTGACCATATATCCCATAGAGAGTGCATTCGGGTTTTCGTATACGCCGACTTCAATATCCTCTTCGTTCTGACCCTTACAGGTATCGGTGAAGCGGAGGGTATAGGTCGGGTTTAAGTTGCGGTTATCATCGCCCTTATCCATGACATATTTAATACCGAGGATAGAGTCTGCGAGGGCGGTATTTCCGTCATATCTCGAATAGTAGCTGCGGCAGGAATAACCCATTGCCTCGATGAATTTCAGGATCTTCGTATTCATCACGGAGCTGGAGTGGGTCATGCCGCGGAGTCCGAAGCCGCCGTTGTCGTTGACGGTACGGACATAGGTTTTTTCTGCACGATAGAAGCTCGGATCCTCGCTGTAAATACGGTCTACGAGCTCTCTGCCCGTTCTGACATATTCATTATAGGATTTCTTTGTCGAGTAGCAGACTTCCGTATGGATATCCTTGAAAGAATTGACTGCATTCCATGTCAGTTCTGCGCCGGAAATGATCAGCACGGAAAGCGTCAGCCATGTTGCGGTACGCTTCGGAACATTCTTCCGGCTCAGGAAGAACAGCAGCAGTGCATAAGCTGCGGCAAAGAGAATGGTCGCCCAGACAGAGGTTGCGGTATCGAGATAGACATTATTCTTTGCGTCAAGATAATCCTTGCTGTCGGCGAGGAGCATCACAATACCGATTCCGACAAACGACGCGAGGAGTGCAGGCTTTTTGATGCCGCGGATTGCCTTGAGCGTCATGCCAGCCATACTCAGGAGAATAAAGGAGAAGATAAAGGAATAGCGGAACGGGAGCCAGTTCGGAACCTGACCGCCGTGCCAGAGCATATCCACAGGCTTAATCCACATACTGAAGAACATCACGAGCAGCAGATATGCATAACCGATCTTCTTTCTGGTCTGGATACGGGTATTGAGGAAGAAGAGCGGGAGTGTAAGGAATGCGAGAACGCCGCAGTAAATTTCCGGTTTGCCCTGGACATTCACGGAATTATACTGGTTGATGCTGAACTGTGCAAGGAATTCGAGCGGTGTAAATTGTGTTTTAAAGGAATAATCGGGGGTTGTGAAGTCAAACTTACCCAGCGACAGCGCATTATATACCGGCAGAATCATGAATGCTGCAAGACACATTGCGACCGCAGTGGCAAGCACCATTCTTCCCAGAACCGGAAGCAGTCCCTTGACATTGAACTGGACCTTATTCGAGCCGAAGCAGACATAGAACAGGAAGTAGAATGCCGTAAAGATACAGCACATAAAGCCGATATAGAAGTTTGCGACACAAATCAATGCGAGCGGAATAATATAGTTGATTTTTCTTCCGTCGTCCACAAGATATTCAACGCCCAGCGCAATCAGCGGCAGACAGACCAGTCCGTCCAGCCACATCGGGTCAATTGTCTGGATCACGCCGTAAGCGCACATACCAAAGCCAACCGAGAGAAGAACGGCATAAAGCGGCGAGAGATGCTTCGATTTCGTAAGGTAGTAGCACATCGCAGCGGATGCCGCACCGAGCTTACAGAGAATCATAATCAGCAGACTCACCAGAATCATGGTACGCGGCAGCAGAATTACAATCAGCGTAAAGGGACTTGCGAGGTAGTAGCCGATGATACCGCTGTAATCACCGGAGAGGTTTCGCGTCCAGTTATAGAGGATGCTTCCGTCTCCCCAGAACGCGTCACGGATTGCCTCGAAATAGTAGACATACTGACCATTCAAGTCGAGACAGAGCACCGAACGATCACCAAAAGGTGTCAGTCCGAATATCGCATATGCGATATACAAAAGAATTACCGGCAAAATGAATGCTGCAAAATAATGCCGGTTTCGAACAGCCCATGCACGTACTGCATTCAAGCCGGATGGTTTGGTGCCTGCGCTGTTCTGAACAGCTGTATTAGCCATTGCATTGTCCTCCGTTCTTTTATTTTCCGTAAGATCTTCCGATTCACGGATTTACAGACAGATTTATTATACTATATTTTTCCCAGATTTACAAGTCTTTTTTTTATTTTTCAAAAAAACTTTTTCTTTGGCATCTTCTTTGTCGGAAAACCGCCGGAAATACAGCCGCAAAACCCTTTTAAAACCTTTCATTTCTATAATCTTTTTCCAGTAAATACAAACCTTTTCACCCACATCTCAAAAATCTTTTTTCGAGCATTCAATATTTGGTGGTATTTCCAATTTTTCTTCCGGATGCTTGCTATTTTCAAATAATTATGCTATACTATATTATGTATAGGACTGTGGGCGGAGCTATGCCCTTTTGGCGTTTCCGTGCGCGATATGCGCTGTTTATTCGCTCCTTCCCCCCACATCGTCTGCCGTTTGTTGAATTACCAGAAAAGGATGTGTAGAATCAGTATGAATTCCTTCGCCGAAGTATTCGAGGCCGTGAAACAGTACTGCACCAATGAGGGCGGACTCGGTGAAGTCCCCCGTAAGCTCTGGCTGGACGCACTCGAACCGGTCGCTCTTGAAGGCAATGATGCCGTATTTAATTGTCAGTCCGAATTCCAAAAGGATGTGATTCTCGGAAACAAGTATAAGAATCTTCTCCTCGAAGCATTCGAAGCAACACTCGGATTCCCTGTGAATCTCCGTGTCATCACCATCGAGGAAAAACAAAGCGCGGAGCCCATTCTCCCCGAACAAATCGAAGAAATGCAGTCCGAACTCGAAAAAAGCTTTGAGGGCGGTGAATATGCCTATACCTTCGATACCTTTATCGTCGGCGGCTCGAATGAGTTTGCATATGCCGCCTGTACCAATGTCGCAAAGGGCGACAGCACCTATAACCCCCTCTTTATCTATGGCCCGTCCGGACTCGGAAAAACACATCTGATTCATGCAATCTCCCATGAAATGAAGAAAAATAACCCCGACCTCAATATTATCTATGTCACGGGCGAAACCTTTACGAATGAGCTCATCGAAGCCATCGCACAGAAAAAGGATACCACGAAATTCCATGAAAAATATCGTTCTGCCGATGTACTTCTCGTGGACGACGTCCAGTTTATCGGCGGCAAGGAATCTACACAGGAAGAATTCTTCCATACCTTCAATATCCTTCATATCGCCGGAAAACAGATTGTGCTTACCTCCGACCGGCCGCCGAAGGATATCAAGATTCTGGAAGACCGTATCCGCAATCGCTTTGAATCCGGTCTCATCGCTGATATCGCAACACCGGAATTCGAAACGAGAATTGCCATCATCCGCAGAAAAGCAGAATGTCTGGAGCTGAATATTCCGGACGAGGTCGCGGAATTTATTGCGAACCGCTTAAAATCCAATATCCGTCAGCTCGAAGGTGCAGTCAAAAAACTCAAAGCCTTAAAACAGCTTGCCGGTTCTTCTCCCTCGATCTCGATGGCACAAAGCGTCATCCGTGATATCCTGACCGATGACCAGCCGATTCCGATTACGGTCGAGAAAATTATTGCGGAAGTCGCGAACGTCTATGGCGTCACACCCGAAGATATCCGCTCCAATAAGCGTGCGTCACAGATTTCTACCGCCCGTAAGGTTGCAATCTACTTAGTCCGCGAAATTACCGAGATGCCGCTCGCAGCAATCGGTACCGAGTTCGGCGGACGTGACCATTCTACAATCGTCTATGCCGTGAATAATGTCACAGCAAGCTTAAAGCGTGACCGGAATCTGCGGGATACCGTCGAAACAATCGCAAAAACAGTACGCGAAGGAAGCGGAAAATAATTCGCCGTGATGCTTTCGACATACTATATATAGTATTGAAATCTCTTGACTGTGATGAAAATAGAAATGCGTTTCGTCAAAAATATACAATTCACACCGCCCTTTTCTCCACATTCATTCGCGGATATAACAAATTTCCATTTTCATTCCCGTTTTTTAAAATTCAACTAACAGGAGAATCTTTCATTCTCATATTTCAAAACCCCGAAAAATTACGCCGGTTTTCAACACCTGTTGAAAAGGATGTGGAAAAACAGTCTGCGAAATACGCTGTTTTTTACGGATTCCACCTTTTTCGACCCGTGTTCTGTGGAAAACTTCGGAATATACTCTCTGTATTCACAGTTTCAACCGTTTTTTCCACAATCCTTCCCATTCTCTCCACACCCTCAACGCTCGTCTACCCAATATCTTGACTTTCCACTTTTCCAAAATCTTTCAAGTCCCCTGCGTTGAAAAAAATGCACGCGGCGGTCCGGATGGTTTTCCCCGCAAGGGACAGCGAATCTCCTGCTTTCCCTCAGTAAAGTCAACTTTTCCACCGCCCCTATTACTACTACTATCTCTCTATATCTATTCTAATCATCCTATCTGCACTGCATCCCCCGCTTCCGGAAATGCAGTATGTGGAATGTGGAGAATCATACGATCCCCCCCGACGCTGATGCTTTTCGAAGAAAGGATTTTAAAGATATGAAATTTACTTGCCAGAAATCAGACCTTTGTGAAGTGCTGCCGAATGTCGCAAAGGCTACCAGTGTGAAAACACCGCTTGAGGCACTCTCTGCAATCCGTCTCAGAGCACAGGGTCAGGAACTTGAACTGACAGGCTATGACCTTGAACTCGGTATCCGTACCCAGATTCCTGCCGTCGTCACCGAAGAAGGCATCCTCTTGGCTGACAGCAGACTTTTTTCTGAAATCGTCCGCAGAATGCCCGACGGAATCCTTTCCATCGAAACCGATGCACAGCTCAAAGTCACCATCCAGGGCGGCGGTACCGAATGTCAGCTCGCAGGTATGAATGCAGACGAATATCCCGAGCTTCCCGATGTCGAACAGCAGCAGGGTGCTGTCATTCCCCAGAATCTGCTGAAAAATATGATCGAACAGACAATCTATGCCGTATCGCTGGATGAAACAAAGCCCGTCTTTACCGGCGAGCTCATCGAAATTGCAGACGATATGCTGAATATTGTCGCGCTCGATAACTACCGGATGGCGCTCCGCACCGAGCCGCTTCAGGGTCAGGAAGCAATGAAATTTGTCGTCCCCGCAAAAGCACTACGTGAAATCCAGCATCTCCTCGAAGATGATGATAAAAACGAAAATCCCTGTACGATCCGCCTCGACAGCCATCACGCAATTTTTGAATTCCACCGCTATTTCGTATATACAAGACTCCTCGCCGGCGAATTTATCAACTATCGCCGCAGCATCCCCCAGAACAGCAAAACGGAAATTGTCGTCGGCCGCAGAGAGCTCATCGACAGTCTCGACCGCTGTGCACTGCTGATTTCGGAAAAGAATAAGACGGCTGTGCGCTTCCAGTTCGAGGAGGGGAAAATTCTCGTCAGCTGTCAGAATGTTGTCGGAAGCGTCGATGACCAGATTCCTTGTGAAATGACGGGCGAGAAAATGACCATCGGTTTTAATAACCGCTATCTCTTAGACGCTGTCCGCGCTGTCCAGAGCGACCGCGTCAGACTTTTCCTGACTGCGTCCGATCGCGCCGTCCGCGTCATGGAAGCCGACGGTGACAGCAGTATTGCTGTTGTCATGCCGGTTCAGGTCAGAAGATGAGCCCGATTCCGATGCTTTTTTCTCTGCTCGCTTCCGAACAGCTCCTGAGGCTGATGATCAATCTGATGGTTCTGCTGGTATTTGTGATGCCGCTTGTCATCGGAATCCGAAAGCTTGTTGCATATCTGAAATCCGAGGAAGTCCATGCAAAGCTTGTGGAGATTAAGTATCAGCCCGATCCGGAATGTGATGATCCGAATACGGTGGCGGTCTATGAATATGAAAAAAACGGCGAAAAATTCCGCGTCAACAGCGATTGGCTCGAATTCGACAAGAATCTGAAAATTCATGTCTACCGCGGAAAAGTCTATAAATTACAGAATGTCCTGATGTATCTGCTGATCGTTGTTCTCTCGGCTGTCGTGTTTTTCGTGCTGGTGAATTTCGTATTCCTCGGAAAATATGCCGAGGAAGTGAAAGCGATCTGTTTAAAGCTCATCCCTGCCGTCTTTTCGCTCGTCGCATTCAGCGGCGGTATCCGGGATGTTGCCGCCTACCTCAAAGGTCAGACAGTCCGCGCGAAAATTGTGGATATTCAGGGGGAAAAACCAAAAAACGGTGAACGGGAGCTTGTCTATCCGGTCTATGAATATGAATCGTCCGGACAAACCTATCGGATTGTTGCCGAAAATCCCGTTTATATCACGAATACCGACTTTATCGGGAAAGAAAAAAATATCCGCCTCTATAACGGAAGAATTGTGGATCCGGTGATGATACTGCTTTATGTCGGCGTGTCTGTCGCAATCGGCGGCGTGCTGTTTGCGATCATTCAGCTTCTTACCTGATCCTTCTATCCCGCTTATGCGCTCGAATTTATCAGAAAGGATGACGCCGTATGGCTCAGAAATTTGAACAGTTCACGACTGAAATCCGTACCCCCTTTATTAAGCTCGAACAGCTTTTGAAGCTTGCCGGACTGACGGATACGGGGGGATTTGCGAAAGAACTGATCCAGCAGGGTCAGGTCTTGGTCAACGGCGAGGTCTGCACAATGCGCGGAAAGAAAATCCGAAACGGCGATGTCGTTACGGTCGATCGCTTCGAGGTCACCGTTTCTGCACCGGTGGAAGAAGAAGCCTGATTTTCCGGTATGCGTGTCCTATCACTCGAAGCGGACGGCTATAAAAATCTCCGGAATATCAGCCTTTCTGCACATCCGTCCTTGAATCTCATCCTCGGAAATAATGCACAGGGAAAAACCAATCTTTTGGAATCCATCTGGACCTGTACCGGCTGTCGGAGCTTCCGCGGCTCAAAGGAGCGTGACCTCATTCACCTCAAAATGCCCGCGATGCACCTGAAACTCCGCTTTCAGGATAAACGGCGTGTACAGGAAATTGAAATGCGGATGCAGCGCGCCGAGGGCAGACAGAAGAAGATTTTATTCAATCAGGTTCCGGTTGTCGGCGGCTCAAAGCTCTTTTCTCAGTTCCAATGTGTCACCTTCGCACCGGATGACCGTGAATATATCCGCGGAGGCCCCGAAAAACGCCGCGCACTGATGGATCTCGGCGGTTCCCAGATTACCCCTGCCATGCTCGGATGCTTAAAACGCTTCGACCAGCTCACTGCCCAGCGCAATGCGGTATTAAAACAAATCCATCTGGGGGCTGCGTCGAAACAGGATTTAGAGGACTGGGATCTCCAGCTTTCGCTCCACGGCAGTCTGCTGACCTGTCTGCGGTATGCCTATTTAAAACAGCTCGCAGCGGTCTGTACCGATTTATATACCGTCATTACTGCCGGAAAGGAAAAGCTTTCGGTCTCCTACCGCTCCAATATCTTCCGCAACAGCGAAATTCCCGAACGTCCGACCCGTGAAATGCAGATGACTTATCTCGAACATCTTGTCCGTTCACGGGATGATGATATCCGGCTCGGCTTTACCGCAAAGGGTGCCGGAAGGGATGATTTCGCCTGTAAAATCGGAGGATTGTCTGTGCGCGATTTCGGTTCCCAGGGTCAGCAGAAAAGTACCGCACTCGTGCTGAAGCTTGCACAGGCTTCCGTGTTTTATGAAAAAAAAGAAGAAACACCAATCATTTTACTGGATGATGTGATGGGTGAGCTGGATGTCACAAGACAAAATCTCGTGTACAGCCTCATCCGTGATATGCAGGTTTTTCTGACCGCCTGTAATTCCGATACCCTCGGCCAGGCAAGAGAAAAACAAAATGTCGGTGAATGTGCGGTTTTTTATATGGAAATCGGATCCATATCCGCTGCTTCCTGAAAGGAGACTCCGTTTTATGTATATTCATCTCGGAGAACAGATTACCGTCCATGATCATGATGTCATCGGGATTTTCGATCTCGAAAATACAACCATCGGCCCCGATACACGCGGTCTCTTAAACCGCCTTGAACAGCAAAAACGTGTGGTCAATATTACAAATGAAATGCCGAAAAGCTTTGTGTTATGTAAGGACGGCAAACTCGGAGAAATTGCCTATGTTTCCCCGATTTCTGCCGCAACACTCAGAAAGCGTGCAGTTAAATTATTCTGACATCCAAAAAAACGTATGTCAGCCGTCACATAGTATTACAGGCGTTTCGCGCAAAGGAGTTATAGATTTATGAGTCAAGAAGATATCATGAATAACCGCCCTGTCACAGAGGATTATGACGAAAGCCAGATTCAGGTGCTCGAAGGACTGGAGGCTGTCCGCAAGCGTCCCGGTATGTATATCGGTACGACCGGTGCGGGCGGTCTGCATCATCTTGTCTATGAGATTGTCGATAATTCGATTGACGAAGCACTTGCCGGCTACTGTACAAAAATTTCTGTTGAAATTCTCCCCGGAAATCAGATTCGTGTTACGGACAACGGACGCGGGATTCCGGTCGGTATCCATCCGAAAGAAGGCGTTTCTGCGGCAACTGTCGTTTATACCGTGCTGCACGCCGGCGGTAAGTTCGGCGGCGGCGGCTATAAGGTTGCCGGCGGTCTCCATGGCGTTGGTGCGTCTGTGGTCAATGCGCTTTCCCAGTGGCTGGAGCTGACGGTCTGGGACGGCGCACACAGCTATTTCCAGCGGTTTGAACGCGGTAAATATGACAAACAGCTCGAAATGACCGGAGATACCGATCAACATGGTACTTCTGTCCTCTTCCAGGCTGACCCCGAAATCTTCGAGGAAACCACCGAGTACAGCTATGAAGTGCTGCGGAAGCGGATGCAGGAGCAGGCGTTCCTCAATGCCGGACTGACGATTGAAATTTCCGATTTGCGCGATGAAGAAAATATTGAGCATGAGGTGCTATGTTACGAAGGCGGTATCCGCGAGTTTATCGACCATATCCACAGAACCAGAGGACTAGAATCCCTTTCGGACCGTGTGATCTACTTCGGCGGTATGAAGGGTGATAATTCTGTTGAAATCGCGATGCAGTATAACGACAGCTATAATGAGCTGATTCTGTCGTTTGCGAACAATGTCCATACGATCGACGGCGGTATGCACGAGGTCGGCTTCCGCAATGCGCTTACCAAAACCATCAACGAATACGGCAGAAAATTCGGTCTCTTAAAAGATGATAATAAGCTGATGGGCGAGGATGTCAGAGAGGGACTGACCGCGATTATTTCCGTAAAGCTGACCGACTGTCAGTTCGAAAGCCAGACAAAGGTGAAGCTCGGAAACCCCGAAATCAAGCCCTTTGTGGAACAGATCGTTTCGGAAAAGCTCATGGACTTCCTCGAAGAAAATCCAGCGATTGCCGCGGCAATTTTCGAGAAGAGCCAGGCGGCACAGCGTGCAAGAGAAGCCGCGAAGAAAGCAAGAGAAACTGCAAGAAGAAAATCCGCGATGGAATCTGCATCCCTTCCCGGAAAGCTTGCGGACTGTTCCGAGCGTGATACCGAGTTTACAGAAGTCTATATCGTCGAGGGAGATTCCGCAGGCGGCTCCGCAAAAGAAGGCAGAGACCGCCGCTATCAGGCAATTCTCCCGCTCTGGGGTAAGATGCTCAATGTCGAGCGCGTCCGGATTGATAAGGTTTATGGAAATGATAAGCTCCAGCCGGTTGTTACCGCACTCGGTACTTCCATCGGCGAGGATTTTGATATTACAAAGCTCCGGTACGGAAAAGTCATTATCATGGCGGATGCCGACGTAGACGGCTGTCATATCCGTACACTCCTGCTGACGTTTTTCTTCCGCTTCATGCGGCCGCTGATTGAGAACGGAAATGTCTATATCGCACAGCCGCCGCTGTTTCGTGTCACAAAGGGAAAACGCCATCATTATGTATTCAGTGACGAAGAACGTGACCGGCTGATCGCGGAGCTGACCGCAAACGGCGGCAAGGTCGAAGTCCAGCGTTATAAGGGTCTTGGTGAGATGGACCCCGAACAGCTCTGGGAAACTACCATGAACCCCGAAACCCGTACCATGATTCAGGTCACGATGGAGGATGCGATGAAAGCAGATGAAATCGTGTCGATCCTGATGGGCGATAAGGTTCAGCCCAGACGGGAATTTATCGAAGCAAATGCGAAATACGCAACCAACCTTGATGTATAATAATGGGAGAAGATTATGGCGAAAGAAGATAAGCTGTTTTCCGTAAAATGCGAGCTGGAGGACAAGGATTTTGAGGAAGTCTATCGGATCTACATGGCTTCCGAACATAAGGACCGCTTTATTCCGCTGATTATCTGTGCATTGCTCGCAGTCGGATTTCTTGTACTCTCGTTGGTGCTCCGGAATATTACAATGGTCTTTTATGCGATTGCCTGTGTGCTGATCGCAGTCTCCTACCGTATGATTCCGACGAATAAGAAATTTCTTGCGACGAACCGCCTCCAGTTCGGTGAGATCCGTGAAATGGACTTCTATCCGCATGAGGTTACGACCTTCGAATGGCTGGATGATGATGAAACCATCTCGGAGGAGGAGCGTGAGGAGGCTACCACCCGTTTCTCGACCAATAACCTCAAGGCGTTCGAAAATAAACAGGGCATTCTCTTTGCAGACGGTACGATTGTCAACAATTTCCTCTATGTTCCGAAGCGTTCTGTGGATGATGAAACGCTGGCAATGCTGATTGATTTCGCAAAGAACAGCTGTGCAGGCGGCTATGAGCTTCTGGAAATGGAATCGCTGCTCGGCGAACATATGGATCTGACAGAGGATATCGAGGTTGGCGACAGCAGCGAGGATCTCTGCAACCGCTATTACGGTGCAGGCAATATCCGGATATTCGACGAAAACGGAAACCGTATCCGTGAATATGAAGAAGATGACGACAGCGATGCTGCGGATATGGAAACGGATGACGACCCGGACTGCATGGACTTTTCGGAGATTTCACCGGAGGATACGGAAACCATATCGGAGGATACCGAGGATTTTACCGAAATTCCGGATACGGATGATGATGACAAGGAGAAGGAGGAGAATGCCGATGAAATTTAAGGGCGAGGCTCTCCTTCGGAAATCATACCATATCCCCTTGCCGCTGTTCGATCAGGCATTCCGATGCTTCCAGAAAAAGTATGTATATCCGCGGAATATCCTGCTGACAGGCATTCTTTCGGTCATTTTTATCGTGTATTTTATTTCGATGCTGAAAGAGCCGCAGAATGAGCTTGTCTATCTTCTGCTGGTGGTCTGTCTGGCAATGATCCTCATTATCTGGTATAATCCGATGAAGCTGCGGCGGTCGCTGATGGCGTCATTAAAAGAGCTCGAAAGCGATACCTACCATTTCACACTTTATGCG
>JAFXIC010000022.1 GCA_017533485.1 Oscillospiraceae bacterium | reverse complement strand
TCGCAAGGAGATAGGTGAGGGGCGAATTCCAGTAAATGGTGATTTCGTTTGTGGAATAGCTTTCTGCGTTGTCAACATAGCATTTTGCTTCGGGTGCATCCGCGCAGTAAGCTTTTGCCGCACTATCTTCGAGGTTGGGGTTCACGCCGCCGACGACCATCGCATTCATTGCTTTTCCAACAACCATCGAAGGACGGTGATGCGGATTCTCGGGAGCAACCGTACCATAACCGGTGACGAAAGAAGTGCCGAGGGGGTTGTGGCCGAGGAGGTAGTCGATCTGTGCGGTTGCAGCATCGTAGTAAGCGTCTGCATGATCGGAGGAAACCTGAGCTGCGAGTGCGAGGAGAACACCGTTCATGCCAACGCCCATATTGCAGCCCCAGTAGTAGTTGCTGAGGGAAACATTGTACGGGCTCTTGTTGGTGACTTTCAGGAGCTTATCAGCCTGATTGAGCACGGCATTGAAGGATCTGCGGTAGATATCGCTGTCCTGATCGACATCATTCATTGTGAGGATTGCGATATTGCCGTAGTCACCCATGGTTGTCCAGTCCAGACCGGTCTGAACGCTCATAGCGGCGAATGCGTCAGCGTATTTCTGATCGCCTGTTGCGCGATACATCTGCGCAGCAGCCCAGTAACGCTCGTCCTTATCGGACTTATCGCCGTATTCACCGGTGGTGATGTCGGAGGGATTCTTGAAGATGAGGGAGGGATTTGCTTCGAGGAATGCCCATGCTTTTTCAGCAGCAGCGAGACATTTCTCAGCAAAATCCTTGTCGGTGTCGTAGTAGAATTCGTAAGCCATTGCCATTGCGGCGCAGAAATCAGCAGTTGCGGTGGTAGAAACCGGAGTCACGATCAGCGGCTTGGTTTCAGTCTCCGGCATGACATAGCCGGGGAATGTTGCACAGGAAACCTTGTGGTAAACACCGCCGTCAGCCGCCTGCATTTTGAGCATCCAGTCGAGTTCGTAGCGGGTTTCGTCCAGGATATCTGCAATCCCGTTTCCGCTTTCGGGGATTCCGATATTATCACTGAACATATCGGGATTTGCCTGATATGCAAAGAGGAGGTCTGCAACAGTTTTTGCAGCCGGAACGATATATCTGCCGTAGTCGCCGGCATCGTGCCAACCGCCGGTGACATCAATTTTCTCATCTGTGCCGTAAACAGTGGCGAGAGAATCGTGGCAGGCAACGTGACCGAACGCGTCGTCAATTACCTCACAGCCGCATCTCTGGAGATAGAGCATACGGACGGATTCATCGAGGAGATTGTCATAAACCGTGTCGGAGATGGTAAACGGATAGGAATTGTCGAGGCTGCCGCAGGTGATGTAATATTCGCCGGGTTCGGTGACTTCAGTAAAGGTTCCGACCCAGTCTGTTTCGCCGGCAGATGTATTCTCTACGGGTTCGGAAAGCGTTCCGGTGTAGACGGTTTCTTTCGTGTCAGCGTTCACAACGGAAAATTCGGTTTCGGAAGTAATGCCTCTGAATACAGCACTCTTTGCGCTGTCGGGACGATAGCCGAGCTGGTTGGTGAGGATAGGAGCCTGATAGCCCTGTGTAGCGGTATAATCGACCGCACTGTCATCAATCAGTTCGAGTGTAACATTGTCGATATAGATGGTATGTTCGGGGAGATCCTCGCCCTGTGTGCCGCAGTTGAATACGAGCTTGGACATGATATCGGTTTCGTATTCCATGGTAAAGTCATAGGAGACAGTCTGCGGTTCGGAGGTGAGGTTAAGTCCCTTCCAGGTATAAGCCTGATAGGTACCGCCGTTTTGCTGAATCATTGCTTCGATATAGCGGTCCAGAGAGCTGGAAATGTCGTAGCTGATGTGATAGACGCCGTTCTGATAAAGGGGAATGATGTCGTAGAATACCTGTACAGCATAATTGACTTCGCCAACGCTTTTAACGGTAAGAGCGAGCTGTCCGTCGCTTGTGCCGAGCGAGCAGGCGCCGCCGCTTTCCTTATAGGTACCCCAGTTGGCAGCATTGGTGTCGAAAGTTGAGTTCTTGATGATGTTTGCTGCACTGACAGACATTGTCGGTGCCATCTGCATCGCAGATGCGAGCACAAGAGCTGCGGCAAGTGCAGCGCGTGCTCTCAGAAATCTTCTTGTTTTCATAAAATCCCTCTCAATATGATGCATTCAGTTTTGGTAAAATACTATTGTTTTCCGGAATTATCAATAGCTTGTACAATCATTATAATAGGTTTTACACATTTTTGCAATGCACATTTCTGCATAATTCATTGCTTTTTCTGCATTCTGTACTGCGTGGGTGTATCATCGGTTCTTTTTTTGAATTGTCTAACAAAATGGCCGTAATTGGCGTACCCGCATTGTTTGGCGATTTCGAGGACAGTCAGATCGGTAGTAGAGAGGAGAAGTTTTGCGTGCTGAATGCGGCTTTCGATGAGATCCTGCATGAAAGAGATGCCGAATAATTTCTTATAGAGGTGCTGGAATGCGGATTCACTCATCAGGACTTCGTGCGCGGTTCCGGCGATGGTACGATGTTCATAGGGTTTTTTGTAGATTTTATTGCGGATACTGGAGAGCATCTCGAATGCGGAAGTGCCGACGGGCTGAACAGAATTTGCAAGCTGTTCCTCGACTTTTGAGAAAATGAGTGCCATAAAGCAGTGGATATTGTGCTCTCTGTTTTTATGGGTGGAATAGAATTCGTTTGAAATCATCTTCACACAGTAGCTCAAAAAGAGAAAGTCATCCATCGGCACCGGTGTGAGGTATGGAACGTGGTATCTTGAAAACAGTGTTTCTTCGTCATTTTCGAAATCAAAATGAATCCAGTCGTTTCCGAACGTCTGCTGAGGAACACTCCGGTAAGATTGCGGCGCGCCTTTCGGAAATAGAAAAAAGGAATTTTGCGGAGCTCTTACTTCTTTCCCGTCTATCAGAAAAATGGTGTCTGTTTTCAGCAGCAGAAGCAAAAAATCGCCGCTTCCATTGG
>JAFXIC010000021.1 GCA_017533485.1 Oscillospiraceae bacterium | reverse complement strand
TATCAGAGGAAAGAGCGACAAGCTTCTCGGACTTAAAGAAAACGTTATTATCGGTAAGCTTATTCCTGCCGGTACAGGTATGGACTGCTACAATCAGGTAAAGGTTGTAAGAACAGATGCTCCTACAGAGCAGCATAATGCACCTGCACCTGCACCTACTCCCGTAGCTGTAACACCTATTGGTTAATAATATCACACTAAGGCGGACTTTGTCCGCTTTAGTTTTACCCGTTTAAAAGGAGGTTATTATGAACCCAAAAATGATTTTATTTGACTATGGCGGAACTCTCATACAAGACCCTATTTATAAAATGACTGAGGGAAATAGTGCGATTTTTCCCTATATTACGGAAAATCCCTATAACGTGACAAAGGAGCAGTTCAGCGATTTCGTAAAGCAGCTTTTTGATGAAATCAGACAGCTGAGAGGTGAACTCATCGAAATTCACGAGCATCATTTTCTCCGCTATGTACTGGAATATTTCAGCATAAAGCTGTCAATTTCAATTGAAGAAGCGGAATGGATTATTTCCACCACTTTAGGGGATAACATAATGACTCCTGATGCCGATAAAATGTTGAAAGCACTTACCGAAAAGGGCATAAAAACGGGAATTATCAGCAATTTATGCTGGTCGGGAAACGCTCTTGAAAGAGTTATGGCGGAACTTTTCCCAGAACATAAATTTGAGTTTATTATGACTTCAAGCGAATATATTTTCCGCAAACCCGACAGACATCTTTTTGATTTGGCAGTACGCAAATCGGGCTTCAAGGCGGAGGAAATATGGTATTGCGGCAATTTTATTGATGTTGACGTTATTGGTGCGAATAATGCAGGACTTTTCCCTGTGCTGTACGATAACAGCGATATTTACGACAGATTTCATAAGCTCAACGACATAAGCAAAATTGACTTCCCATTCCACCACATCGGCGGTTGGGGAGAACTGATAAAACTTCTTGAAAAATAAAAATTCCCCAGCAAAAGCAGGGGAGAAAGGTGCAATTATGGAATACACATACAAAACTAAAATGGTATGCTCAAAGGAAATCAAGTTTGACATTGAGGGTGATGTTATCACAAATGTCCGTTTCCTCGGCGGCTGTAACGGCAACCTCAAGGCTATCTCAAAGCTTGTGGACGGCTACACCGTGGAGCAGATTGAGTCTAAACTCCGTGGAAATACCTGCGGAATGCGTCCTACTTCATGTGCCGATCAGCTTAGCATAGCTGTCAGAGAGGCATACGAGGCTACGAAATAGAATTAGTGCTACGAAATAGCGTCGGGATCAGAGAAAATCGACTGGTCACGGTCACCTGCCATAAAACGAATGGCTTTGCAATGGTTTTCAACCACATTTACAGGCAAATCGCCGCCGAATTCACCGTCAAGAGTCCATGAAATCTGCTCATCATTGAGGGCAGTAAAGGTTATTTTGTCGGTGCGGAAAGATCTGATATACTCCTTGTCAATCTCTACGGAGATGTTCAGCAAGGAGTGTACTATTTTCTGCAATTGCACGATATTTGCAGGCTTTTTAATCAGCGTAACCTCAAAAAGTCCGTCATCAAGGACAAAATCGTTCATTGAAAGAAGTCCTGCAATTGAACCTGAATTTGTCACCATACCGAAAATAAAATCGTCCTCCAGCACATTTCCGTCGTATTCGATACGCATAAGCTTTGAACGGAGATTTGTAAGCTGAGTAAGTCCGTTGAGGATATACGAAGCGTGACCGAGGACGTTTTTCACCTGCTGTGAGGTTTCGTATGTGACGTTGGTGAATGCTCCGAAAGCGGCTATATAGGTGAAATAACGGTTGTTGAAGCTGCCGATGTCAATTTCCATAGGTGTGCCGTGGGTAATCCACTTCACAGCGTCCATAGTATTTTTGGGAATTCCTAAAGTTCGTGCGAAATCGTTAGTCGAGCCTGCGGGGATATAACCCACGGGAGGCTTATTTTTGCTTGCCATAATTCCGTGGAGGCATTGGCTTAACGTGCCGTCACCGCCTGCACATACGATAAGGTCATAGCCTGCGGAACAGGCATATTTTGCCTTTTCACGTGCGTCCTTGCCGTTTTGCGTTATGTGAATTGTGACTTCATAGCCTGATTTTGTGAATTGGTCTAATATATCGCCCAGCATTGAGCCGATAGTGGCTTTTCCTGCCACAAGATTTACAATAAAGTAAAGTCGTTTCATTATGATGCTCCCGATTATTAATTTTATCAAAACAAAGTGGTAACGCATTACAAGTGTACTATTTATTATATTATATCCGTATTTTCGGGATTTTGCAATAGAAATATATAATTAAAAAATAAATTTTTTAAAAACCCTTGACAAACCCGAAAAAGTGTGTTATAATATAAAAGCTGAATGAGTACAGCACAAAAATAAATCGAAACTGGGGTGTCGCCAAGCGGTAAGGCAACGGACTCTGACTCCGTCATTCGAGGGTTCAAATCCTTCCACCCCAACCAATTTCCCTCCGATGTTTTCATCGGAGGTTTTTTATTGCAATTATCTGTAAAGTGTGGTATAATATAGAAAGTCGGGCAGACCGATAAATTTGAATTTAGGGGAGTAGCAATTATGGATCTTTTAGATTTAGATGATGAAGTTTTGAAGGATGTTCAGAAAGTAATGCAATATGATTCCTCTATTCCGCTTCATTATAGGATTTTAGGGAAACTGAACTATAATGATGATCTTCGCAATTGTATCAGATTTATTGAGGCCAATAGAAGTTTATTTACGGATGAATACGCTTATCTGATGCTTGAATCAGCAGTTGAGATGTGCCTTAATACTGTTGTCAATGAGAATGGAGAGCTATTTCATCGTTCAGATCTTCCAAAAATCATACTTATAAACCCGCTCCAATGGAACTGGAATACATTGAGTATCTTCTCAAAAATGGTGCAAGTCCGCTTCTTCCAAAACATTTTAATCAGTATGAACATATTGAAGATATGGAGGAAGATTGTTCTCATCAAATTGGGGTTCAATTTGATTTATCAGATGTAAAAAAGATGTTTGATAAATATTGCTAAATCCCAATTTGTCGAACTGATATTTTGAGCAAGAGCGACAAGTGAAACCCTCCGATGGGAAAGCTGTGCAGTCATAAAGAAGCATTCAGATATGTAACGAGTCAATCGCGGATTCTGTGTAAACAGAAAATAGCGCAGTAAAAGCGTACGATGCGATCAAAGCGGCAAAAAATTCAGCCATACAATCGGTTTTGGCTATTGACTTTTCTGCTGATATATGTTATAATCCATATTAAGAGTTACATAAGTTTTGCTCGGTATTTTATTTGAAAAGGAGTTGTTTTTCATGAAGAGAATTCAGACCATGCAGACCAAGAACGTTTCTAAGACTGTAAAAACAGGCGGTTGCGGTGAATGCCAGACTTCCTGCCAGTCGGCTTGCAAAACATCATGCGGCGTTGCAAACCAGAAATGCGAAAATCAGAACAACAAATAATATTCTGAAAACTCAAAAAACGCTGTCTTTATCTATAAAGACGGCGTTTTCATTTTGGAAAAAATAAAGTGAGGGAGCAAATGGTACATCAATATCAATTAAACGGATATCACATCGTTCTGGATACCTGCAGCGGCTCGGTGCACAGCGTTGACGAGGTAGCATACGATATGATCGCTATGTATAAAAATACGGATGAGGCTGAAATCATAAGCGCGATTCTTGAGAAATATTCCGACAGAAGCGATGTGAATGAAGCTGAAATCAAGGAATGTCTGGAGGATATCAAGGCACTGGAAAAGGATGGGAAGCTGTTTTCGGAGGATCAGTTTGAACAGCTTGCCTATGATTATAAAAACAACAGTAAGGTAATCAAAGCGCTTTGTCTCCATATTGCGCATACCTGTAATCTGAATTGCTCATATTGCTTTGCAAGCCAAGGAAAATATCAGGGCGAGCGTGCACTGATGAGCTTTGAAGTCGGAAAGCGCGCGTTTGATTTCCTGATTGAACATTCGGGCACGAGAAGAAATCTGGAAGTTGACTTTTTCGGCGGCGAGCCTCTGATGAACTGGGAGGTTGTAAAACAGCTGGTGGCATATGCCAGAAGCATCGAAAAGCAGCATAACAAGAATTTCCGCTTTACGCTTACAACAAATGGCGTTCTTTTAGATGATGAAATCATTGATTTTCTGAATAAGGAAATGAGCAATGTTGTTTTGAGTCTTGATGGAAGAAAAGAAATCAATGATCATTTCCGCCGGGATTATAAGGGTAAGGGAAGCTATGATGTGATTGTACCGAAATTCAAGCGTCTGGTTGAAAAGCGCGGCGGCAAGGATTATTATATGCGCGGAACATTCACACACAATAATGTTGATTTTACAAACGATATCTTCCATATGGCAGATCTGGGCTTTACAGAGCTCAGCATGGAGCCGGTTGTTTGTCCGCCGGATGATCCGTATGCATTAACCAAAGAAGACCAGCCGATCATTTTTGAGCAGTATGAAATTCTTGCAAAGGAAATGATCAAGCGGAAAGCTGAGGGAAAGCCCTTTACATTCTATCACTATATGCTTGACCTGGAGAACGGGCCTTGTATCTATAAGAGGATTACGGGCTGCGGTTCGGGTACGGAATATATGGCTGTTACACCCTGGGGCGAGCTTTATCCTTGCCATCAGTTTGTGGGCGATGAAAAATACAGCCTGGGCAATATTTTTGACGGCATTCAAAACACAAAGGTTCAGGATGAATTCAGAATGTGCAATGCATATGCCAAGGAGGAGTGCAAGGACTGCTGGGCAAAGCTTTATTGTTCGGGCGGCTGTGCCGCAAACGCCTACCATGCAACAGGCAAGGTGAACGGCATTTACCAGTACGGCTGTGAGCTGTTCAAAAAGCGGATTGAGTGCGCGGTTATGATTCAGGTGGCACAAGCGGAACAGGCAGAATGAACACACCGATTTATGATTTTGTAGAAAGCTATGCCGGGTCTCAGATGTCGCGGATGCATATGCCGGGGCATAAGGGAAAAACTTTTTTAGGCTGTGAAAAATCTGATATTACCGAAATTGACGGCGCGGATGTGCTGTATCATCCCGATGGTATCATTGCGCAGAGTGAGGACAATGCAACTGCGCTTTGGGGGAGTGCGCATACATATTATTCCACACAAGGTTCTTCGCTTTGTATCAGCGCCATGCTTTCGCTTGTATCCATGCAGTGCGCGTCGGGAAAGCCACATATTTTAGCGGCACGTAATGTTCATAAGGCTTTTGTGCACGCAGCGGCATTGCTGGATGCGGATGTAAGCTGGGTTTATCCGAAAGATCACCGCACACATATATGCAGTGCAAAGGTCTGTGCGGATGATATTGAAAAAGCCATTGAGAGTGCGCATCAGAAAATTGACGCGGTATATATCACCTCGCCCGATTATCTCGGGGTGATATCCGATATCAAGTCGATTTCCGCGGTATGCCGCAAGCATTCCATCCTTTTGCTTGTTGACAATGCACATGGGGCATATCTTGCGTTTTGCAAAGAAAACTTACACCCGATCCATTCAGGCGCGGATATGTGCTGTGATTCGGCGCACAAAACCCTGCCCGTTTTAACAGGCGGTGCATATCTGCATATTTCGAAACAATCTCCTTCCTTTTGCAAAGATGCGCGCAGAGCCCTTTCACTTTTTGCTTCCACAAGTCCTTCCTATCTGATTTTACAATCGCTGGATTTATGCAACGATTATCTGGAAAACCGCTTTGTATCACAGCTCGAAGACTGCATTGCAAAAACAAAGAATCTGAAATTGCACATCCAGGCCTGTGGTTTTTTTGTTGCAGAAAGTGAAGATCTGAAAATTGTTGTGGACGCGAAAAAATCCGGTTTCTCAGGAAATGCGCTTGCAGATTTTATCAGAAATTATGGCGTTGAATGTGAGTTTTCCGACGATGACTATGTTGTGTTTATGACATCGCCGCAAAATGATGAGAATGATTTTGAAAGGCTTTCCAATGCATTTTTGCAGATAAAGCCCGGACCGCCGGTTGATCAAGAGATTTTGCCTGCACACACACCGCACAGGCAGGCGCTTTCTATCAGACAGGCAGTGCTTTCAAAGCATGAACGGATGGATATTAAAAATGCGCATGGCAGAATATGTGCCTTGCCGCTTGTCAGTTGTCCGCCGGCGGTTCCTTTTATCATCAGCGGAGAAGTGATTACAGAGAACGATATCCGGCTGTTCGAAAAATACGGAATTGATGAGATTGAAGTTGTTGCATCGGAATCTACTGTAAAACAGCTGCAATGAGCCGGAAAGAAACGAGCACCCCTCGGATGCATAAGCATCGGAGGGGTGTTTTCGTATCAGAATCAGCATCGGACTTTTTTGGGAGAAAGCAGAATTTATGAGCCGAACGTCGCCGCTACAATTTCCTCGGCACAGTTTACGACATTTTTGACAAAGGTCTGATCCTTGGTATAATTTTTCGTTGCGGTGAGTATGACCAGAATATACGGATGTGCGCCGTCTACAAAGATGACTTCGTGATAGCTTGTTTCAACCAGTCCGTATTTGATTGCGACATTCGCATTTTCGTCGATTTCCGCTCTGGCAAAATTGCCGGTCGATTCATTGAGTGCGGTCCATGCTGTCTGCCAGATCGTGCTCTGGTTGCGCTGGAGATACATTTTATGCATCGCATATTTCATGAATACCGCATTGACCTGAGGGAAACGGGTGTACTGGGAGATTCGGACGCCGAAGCCCCAGTCCTTGACCATATGATTGAAGCCGTCAATACCGAAGGCGTATACCAGCATATCATATGCGACATTATCCGAATACCGCAGCGCATAGTCAATCAGTGTACTGATTTTATATTTCGTACCGTAGGGGGATTTCCGGATGACGCCCGCACCGCCATGATAGAAGCTCTGGGTATAGGTCATCACTTCGTCTGCTGATTTTACACCGTTGTCGATCTGCTGACAGCAGTAGTAGACATAGGGGAGTTTGATGAGGCTTGCGCCGAGAATCATCCATTCTTCATCATGCTGGTAGAGGCGCTGATCGAGCTCCATGCTGTAAAGGAGAACCGCACTGCCGCGGCTGCGTCCGTTTACGATCTTATCCATCTTCTTGATGGCTGCTGCTGCACCATTGGTTGTAACAACGGTTGTAGTGGTGGTAGAGGATGACAAAGTGCTCTGGGGTGGTTCTGTGCTTTGCGTCGCAGATTTGGAGGACTGCGGCGGTTCGGGTGTCGTTGTGGAGACTGTGGTGCTTGCAGTTGTCGTTGTTGTTTCCGATGTGGTTGTCGTGGTAGTGGTGGTTGTAGTAGTGGTAGTGGTTGATGTCGTGGTGCTGGTAGTTGTTGTAGTGGAAGTCGAGGTCGGTTTTGTAGTGGTTTCAGTTTCCTGTGTGGTAGATTCCGTAGTTTCCGGAGTTGACAGCGCCGTTGTATCCGTTGAAACAGTTGTTTCGGTTGGTTCGGAATTCTGGATACTTGAAGAATCGGAACATCCGATCAGGAGTGTCATTGCCATCAGCAGGCTGCATACCTTTAAAAATGTCTGTTTCATGATAGATCCTTTCCTGTCTTTTATCATTCTTTGCTCGGAGAATTGCATCTGTTGTGATAGTAGATCACGGTACGTTTCTGCCATTCGAATCAAATATCATCAGCTTTTGCATATCATTTCCTTTATTCTACCATATGCCGGCAGGGGTGTCAAGTCACAATTTCAAATTACAAAGAAAATCCCCGAAAACACTGTGCTTTCGGGGATTTGATTCTTTTTTTGATTCTCGTAGGATAATCGTCTGGAAAACGTCGATTAACGCTTGGAGAACTGCGGAGCACGACGAGCAGCCTTGAGACCGTACTTCTTTCTTTCCTTCATTCTCGGGTCACGAGTGAGGAAGCCAGCCTTCTTGAGGGTAGCGCGGAGCTCAGCATCATACTGAAGGAGTGCACGGGAGATGCCGTGACGGATAGCGCCGGCCTGACCGGTAACGCCGCCGCCGGCAACGGTGCAGACGACATCGAACTGAGCCTCAGTGCCGGTGAGGGCGAGGGGCTGACGAACGATGAGTTTCAGGGTTTCGAGACCGAAGTAGTTATCAATGGTTCTGCCATTGATTGTAACGTTGCCATTACCCGGATAAAGACGGACTCTTGCAACGGAATGCTTTCTTCTGCCGGTGCCGTAGAACGACTTCAGCTTTGCCTGATAGCTAACAGTTTCACTCATTGCAATATCCCTCCTTAAAATTCGTATACTTCAGGCTTCTGAGCCTGGTTCTTGTGCTCTGCATCAGCATAGACGCGCAGACGCTTCATAGAAGTTCTGCCGATATGGTTGTTGGGGAGCATACCCTCAACAGCGATATACATAGCGTGCTCAGGCTTTTTAGCCATGAGATCACGATAGGAAACCTTCTTGAGGTGACCGATCCAGCCGGTGTGCCAGATTTCGAACTTCTGATCGAGCTTCTTACCGGTGAGCACAGCCTGTGCACAGTTGATGATGATGACATGGTCGCCGCAGTCCACATTGGGAGTGAAATCGACCTTATGCTTGCCGCGGAGAATCGCAGCAGCCTTAGCAGCGGTACGGCCGAGCGGCTGACCGGCTGCGTCAATAATATACCACTTGCGGCTGATTTCGCCGACCTTAGGCATGGTAGTTGACATACGTTTTTTCCTCCATTATTTTAGGTTTGCCGCAGATACGTTCACGGGGATAAACGCAGTTCACGGCGCAACATGGATTATTATACCTGAATTTCCGCGGAATGTCAACCGTCAAATCGGCGAAAATTCAAAATATATCTCTCAATCTCTTGAAATCTCTTAAAATCTCTCTGGATTGCTCGTTTTCTCGGGTTTCATTTCACTTTTTGAATTTCGGCGAAATGCGCAAAAACCGAAAGGGAAACGGTAGATTTTATGGGATTATGTAAGCTTTTCGTACTCATGGGCCTTTGGTCTTCCCATCAGCCGGTTCAGGGATTGGCGGACATCGCCGCCTTCATAGAGGACATGATAGAGTTCTCTCGTAATCGGCATCTCGACATCACAGCGATTTGCGAGTCCATAAGCGGCGCGGCAGCAATAATAGCCTTCCACGGTGCCGACCTGAGCGACCGCTTCATCGGGGGAAACGCCCTGACCGATGAGGATACCGGCACGCCGGTTGCGGGAGTGCATACTGGTACAGGTAACGATGAGATCGCCGATTCCCGTCAGCCCCGCAAAGGTATTGGGGCGCGAGCCGAGTGCGATTCCGAGACGGGTAATTTCGTGCAGACCGCGTGTGATGAGCGCAGCTTTTGTGTTATCGCCGTAGCCCAGTCCGTCACAGATTCCTGCACAGAGCGCGATGACATTTTTGAGTGCACCGCCCAGCTCACAGCCTGTCACATCGTCATTGACATAGACGCGGAACGCAGGGGTGCTGAACCATTCCTGTACATAATAAGCGGCGGCTGCGCTGGAGGAAGCTGCGACAACCGTTGTCGGGAGTCCTCTGCCGACCTCCTCGGCATGAGAGGGGCCTGTGAGGACGACATAAGCGGCCTGAGGGATTTCCTCGGCGAAAACGGTGCTCATCAGCTTGAGCGATTCATCCTCAACGCCCTTTCCGGCATTGCAGATGATTGTACCGGGGCGGATATAGGCCGCAGCGAGGCGGGCGGTATTGCGGACATAGGCAGAGGGGATGACGAATAAGACCATATCCGCGTCTGCGATGACCGAGATATCGGTTGTCAGGCGGATTTCCTTCGGGATATGGACACCCGGGAGCTTTTCCTTCTGTTCGCCGTCGCGGCGGATTGCTTCAATTTCTTTTGGGATTGCGCTCCAGAGTGTGACTTCATGCTGCTGCATACTATGGAGATGGACGGCGAGGGCGGAGCCGAATCCGCCGCCGAGCACAGTAATCTTTGCCATTTCAGGGGAACTCCTTTCCGGAACGTGCGTACTGCACAGTCATAATGTCGGGATGGCAGAAAAAAGCCGTTATTCTGATTTTTTTTCGCCGATGCGGCGTTCGGTGCCGTTTTTCAGCCGCAGGATATTTTCGCGGTGGGAATAGATAATCATGCAAGCCATACCTGCGACGGCAATCGTATAAAAGAGCGTCATCGGCAATGCCGTATTCCGCATCAGGAATTCGAGGAAGAATGTAACAGGAACGACGGAGGCTGTCGCGATACAGGAGGACAGCGAGACATATTTGGAGCGCCAGAGGACGATACCGAAAATCGACATCAGGATGACAAAAATCAGGGGATTGATGACAAGAAAGACGCTGACGCCGACGAGCACGCCTTTTCCGCCCTGAAACTTATGCCAAAGCGGAAAGACATGACCGAGGATGACAAAGATTGCTGCGACATAGCAGAGCCAGCGATAATCCGCGCCGAGCTGATTGCCTTCGGAGAGGGGTGCGAGTCCGATTGCCTGATTGAGTGCCTGTGCGAGCGCCATGGCTGCCGCGCCTTTTCCGAGGTCAATGATCAGCGTGAGGATGCCGCAGAGCTTTCCGAAACAGCGAAGGGTGTTGGTCAGTCCTGCATTGTGGCTGCCGTAATCGCGGACGTCAACATGCTTGATGAGATAGACCGAGGTGATTGCACCATTAAAGCTTCCGAGAAAATAGCCGCAGAGTGCTGCGATGAGGATACCGATCAGATATCCGAGAAATGTACCGCTCAAGATCATATACCTCCCAAAAGCGTTTTAAGACTTTGTACCGTTGTCGTTGCCGCGTTCGCGTACAATGATCCGGATGGGTGTGCCTTCGAGACCGAATGTTTCACGAATCTGGTTTTCGAGGTAACGCTGGTAGGAGAAGTGGAACAGGTCGGCACGGTTTACGAAAAATATGAATGCAGGCGGTTTTGTGCTTGCCTGCGTGACATAGTAGATTTTCAGGCGTTTTCCCTTATCGGTCGGAGGCTGGACGCGGGCGGTGGCATACGCCAGAACATCATTGAGCTTACCGGTTGTGATGCGGACAGCATTGTTATTCGCTGCCTGCTGGATGAGAGGAAAGAGCTGCTGGATACGCTGGCCGGTTTTCGCACTGATAAAGAGGAACTGGACATAGCTCATGAAGCTGAAATCATTTTCGAGCTTCTTCGTAAATTCCTGCATTGTCTTTCCGTCTTTTTCGACGAGATCCCATTTGTTGATGACGACGATACACGCCTTACCCTGCTGATGGGCATAGCCTGCAACCTTGCTGTCCTGTTCGGTGAAGCCGGTGGTTGCGTCGATGACGATGACGGCGACATCCGCACGATCTACTGCCATGAATGCACGCAGCACGCTGTAATGCTCAATATTCTCGGTAATTTTGGATTTTTTACGGATACCGGCGGTGTCGATAAAGAGGAATTTTCCGCAGTCAAGGTCTACGGGAAGGTCGATGGCATCTCTGGTTGTGCCGGCTTCGTTGGCAACGATACTGCGTTCTTCGCCTGCGATATAGTTGATGAGGGAAGATTTTCCGACATTGGGCTTGCCGATGACTGCGACAGAAATCCGTTCGTCATCCACTTCTTCATCGAGCTGTTCGGGGAAATGTGCGATGACGGCATCGAGGAGATCGCCCGTACCTGAACCATGAAGGGAGGAAACGGCGAACGGTTCTCCGATACCGAGATTGAAGAATTCATAGAATTCCATCGGCGGTTCGCCGATACTGTCACATTTATTGACACAGAGCACAACGGGTTTTCCGGATTTCTGGAGCATATTTGCGACATCAATATCATTCGCGGTGACGCCGGCGCGGACATCGGTCACGAGGATAATGACATCGGCTTTTTCGATGGCAAGCTCTGCCTGACGGCGCATCTGCGCGAGCATATGGTCATCGGTCTGAGGCTCAATGCCGCCGGTATCGACCACCATAAACTGTTTGCAGCACCATTCGGCTTTTGCATAGACGCGGTCACGTGTCACACCGGGGGTATCCTCAACGATGGACAGACGCTGACCGCAGAGCTTATTAAAGAGCGTCGATTTTCCGACATTCGGACGGCCGACGACTGCTACGATTGGCAATGCCATGCTATCATCTCCTTTTTATCGTGTATGTCATTCTGAGAAATCGGGTATTATGAGACGGCGTATGGGTGCAGCGGGAGGGAGAGAATGCGCAGCGATGGGGTATCTGCACCGGAATTCATCCGTTTGATCCGAGCACCATATCCATCAGCACATATCCGTCCACCTGACACTTGCGGACAGGCACACCGAGCGCATTTTCGAGTGCTTGACGGGACATATCATCAAGGAATATGTCATCATAGCGCAGACAGGTTTCCGAAACCAGCACCATCGTGCCGAGATCTTTTCCGCTGAGCTGTCCAAGCAGATCCTGACCGGTCAGCAAGCCGGCGACTGTGACGGTTTCGCCGTAGAAATCATTCCGGATCGGAATGACCTGACAGGAAATCATCGGGAAACGGGCTTGTAAATCCGTCATCATCTGCTGAAGAAAGGGTGCGGCGGCAGTACCGGTTGCGATGGTGAGGGCGCGTGGTTCGCCTTGATATTCCGCAGTTTCGAGTGCGTCATAGAATTCATCCATCAGTGAGCGCAGCATTCCGACGCCGTTTTCGTACTGGGGATAGCCCTCGTAGGCATCGGAAGAAGGGAGCGGGAGATTTGCGAGGAGGTAAAGCTCGTCTGATGCATAGACGATGCGGCTGCCGTTTGCCTGGAGGCTCCATGCCTGAACCGCTTCGATCTGTTCGATTGCGGCACGCGCCGACGCCTCGGTAAATGCATCAATTTTACAAAGATGCTGGCGGTGTTTCGTCATACCGAACGGAACCACCGCAATGCTTTCGACTGCCGGAAGCAATCCAAAGAGATCGGCAAGTGTACGATGGAGCTCATCCCCATCGTTCCAGTTCGGACAAAGGACGATCTGGCAATTCATCGGGACGCCGGCTTCTGCCATACGATAGAGATGGCGGAGAGAGGGGCCAGCCTGCTTGTTGCCGAGCATCTTATTTCTGAGGTCGGGGTTTGTGGTATGCACCGAGACATTGACTGTCATATGCATTTTGATGATACGGTCAACATCCGCATCGGAAAGGTTGGTGAGGGTAATATAGCTGCCCTGTAAGAAGGAGAGTCGGGAATCGTCATCCTTAAAATAGATGGATTCTCTCATACCGCAGGGATTCTGGTCGATGAAACAGAAGATACAGTGATTTCCGCAGGTTTTCTTTTCGTCCATGAGTGCGGATTCGAATTCGAGTCCCAGCTCCTCATATTCACCCTTCCGGAGATCCGCGGTACATTCCTGACCATCCCGTACCAAGCTGATATGCAAAGATTGTTCGATGACCGCAAAGCGATAATCGAGGACATCGTGGATATGGGTATGATTGATGGCGCATAAAATATCGCCGGGAAGGATTCCGGCAGCTTTTGCAGGCGAGCCATCCTGCACGCCGATGATTGTAACCATACACAACACCTCGCAATTTCAGAGAATAGAAAAGGGGAGAGCAAACAGAAACCGTCCGCTCTCCTCATTTTTCGTGCTTTACGCATATCTTGACGGTGAATTATTCCTCGTCAATTTTGAGTACTGCAACGCCCTTGTAGAAGCCGCAGTTCTTGCAAACCTTATGGGGCGCTTTGATTGCGCCGCAGTTTGTGCAAGTGCTCATTGCGGGCATTTCGAGCTTCCATACAGCGGAGCGGCGGGTATTCCGTCTTGCTTTCGACGTTTTTGCCTTTGGTACTGCCATGTCGGCACCTCCTTCAATGAATTACCTGTAAAGATTTGAATACGACTCTCGGCTGCTTAAAAATTCTGAGTGACATTCTCAGAATCGCAGCTGCATTCCGATTCGTTGCGGTTACAGCCGCACATCGGACAGAGTCCTTTGCAGTCGGGGCTGCACAGCGTTTTGGAGGGGAGTGAGAGGCGCAAATCCGTCATCACAGCCTCCGCCAAATCGAGCATAGCGTCTGATGCCAACAGATATTCGGAGTCGTTTTGCTCAGATGCAGTCTGTGTGACCACGACATGGGAGAAGTCCTCCGCGATGGGTGTTCTCACAGGTGAAAGACAGCGGTCGCATTCCAAATCGGGTGTGCAGCTGACATGGTATCGCAGAAAGAGCACGCCGGCCTGATTTTCGAGCATACCCTCGACCTCCGGAAGCGCCTGACACGCGAGTCCGTATTGGGCGGCAGTTTCCGCGTCGATGGTGAGACAGATTTCTTTTTTCTCGCCGGGCCGATAGAGGAGCGGCTTGACAGAAATCCGATAGCCCTTTGCATTTTGCGATTCGTGCATAAAAATCGCCTGCCTTTCGGGAAATTTCACAGAGCATCACGAAATTATTATAGCGAAAACTCTGCGGTTTGTCAATTGCTTTGTAAAAAAAGCGATATTTTGCCTAAAATTTTGCTTAGTCTTTCTCCGGAATCAGGTATTTGAGTACAGACTCCGGCAGGTTTTCGCTGTCCTCGGAGATGGTGAATACCATCTGGACGTCGTCGCCGGTAAGGATATCGAGCTTTTCGAGGGTTGCGCCGAGCTCATCATAATTTCTGCCGCCGATTTTGAGGATACCGTCAACAAAGACTTCCTTGATATCATAGTTGCCTGCGAGGACGCCAGCAACAAAGCCATAGAACATATCGAAGCCGCTGATATTATAGCGGTCTGCGTCAACAAGGCGGACCTTGTGGTTGATGCTGTAAGTGAGCTTCATGCATTTTTCGATACAAATAATATCTCCGTTGGATGCCTTTACAGCATCGTCGATCATAGCGAGCAGGATCTTGGTCTTGCCCGAGCCTTTTTTACCGGTAATAATCTGAATCATGTGAATTTCTCCCTTCATATTTGGAATATTCGTTTTGTACCGGGTGGGATTTTCGGATACAAAAACGGGTGCATGGGGTTACGCTTGGTATGGTGCTGAGATTAGTGCAGCTTTGCCTCAAGAGCGGCTTTCATGTCCTCATAGCCGGGTTTTCCGAGCAGTGCGAACATATTCTTCTTATAGCTTTCGACACCGGGCTGATTGAACGGATTGACGCCGAGCAGGTAGCCGGAGACTGCGCAAGCTTTTTCGAAGAAGTAGATGAGCCAGCCGAGAGACTCTTCAGAGGTGTCGTCGAGTTCCAGAACGATGTTCGGAACGCCGCCCTCTGTGTGTGCCAGAATTGTGCCCTCCAATGCGCGGCGGTTTACGACGCTCATATTCTGGTTGGTCAGGAAGTTGAGGCCGTCAGCGTTTTCAGCGTCCGGTTCGAGGAAGAGATCATTTTTCGGCTGTTTGATATCGACAACAGTCTCGAAAAGGATGCGTCTGCCTTCCTGGATGTACTGACCCATAGAGTGGAGGTCGGTAGAGAAGATCGCGGACGACGGGAACAGTCCCTTATTGTCCTTGCCTTCGGATTCGCCGAAGAGCTGCTTGTACCATTCGTTCATGAGTGTGAAGGAAGGGTCATAGCTGACGACCATTTCCACCTGCTTGCCCTTGCGGTAGAAGATGTTCCGCAGTGCAGCGTATTGATAGCAGTCATTTTCAGCAAACGGTGCGCAGTAAGCGTCCTGTGCTGCCTTTGCGCCCGCCATCAGCTTTTCGATGTCGCAGCCTGCGGCAGCGATGGGGAGCAGTCCGACTGCGGTCAGAACGGAAAAACGACCGCCGACATCATCCGGAATGACAAAGCTCTCATAGCCTTCGGCGTCCGCAAGATTTTTCAAAGTACCGCGAGCCTTATCGGTGGTGCAGTAGATACGTTCTTTTGCGCCATCCTTGCCATAGCGGTCTTCGAGGAGCTTCTTGAAGATACGGAAAGCGAGTGCAGGCTCTGTGGTTGTACCGGACTTGGAGATGACGTTGACAGCCAGCTCTCTGCCCTCACAAATCGACAGCACCTCATTCAGATAAGTCGGCGAGATATTATTGCCCACATAATAGATGTCGGGCGTATTCTTCTTCATATTATTATAGAACGGCGATTTCAGGAATTCGATTGCTGCACGCGCACCGAGGTACGAACCGCCGATGCCGATGACAATCAGGACTTCTGCCTGCTTCTGAATCCGTGCAGCAGCAGCCTGAATGCGTGCGAACTCCTCTTTATCGTAGTCGGTCGGCAGCGTCAGCCATCCGAGAAAATCGCTACCAAGGCCGGTCTTCTCGTGCAAAACCTTTGCAGCAGCTTCGGTCTGGACGGCGATACCGTTCAGCTCTTCGCTGCCGAGATAAGCAGAGAGATAGCTTTTGTTCAACTTCAAAGCCATATCGAAACATCCTCCAGTCATGAGTATAGACATGGCAGAAAAGCGGAAAATGAGCTTGTACGCCATGCTGTCAGGGGGCAGCAGCCGCGTCATGCGACAGCACCACCTATACAATCATATTGTACTATAAATATCCGTAGATTGCAAGTGATTTATATTTTTTTGGGAATTTGTCCAAATTTTATTCGGCTATTTGAACAGATTCTCCAAAAGCACCGCAAACGAATTCCGGAAATTTCGGCGGGGGATTTCCTCGTCGGCACAGAGCGGAACCTCATACAGCAGGCAGTCATCACAGTAAATCCCGACAATTCCGAGCTGCTGGCCGATACGGACGGGGGCTTCCGTATATTCCGGCAGTACGACAATACTTGTGAGTTCTGCACCAAGGGGTGCGGCGATACTCAGGAGGGCGTCTGTGCGGATATTCACCGATTGACTCATGCCGTGGGCAACCGTGACGGGGCGCAGGAATTCCGTAGAGAAGCTTGGGGTTGTAACATAAAAATCGGAGAAGCCGTGTGCAAGGAGTTTTTTTCCGTAGGTAAAGCGTTCGGATTCGTCGTCACAGCCGAGTATGACCGTAATACAGCGCATACCGTTTCGTTCGGCTGCCGCGGCAAGCGTATAGCCGCTCGCGTCACCGTGACCGGCTTTCAGTCCGAGAATTCCCTCATAAGTACGCGTCAGCGTATTTTCGGATACCAGCTCGGTTTTTCCGTCACGCAGAAATTCGCGCCATGTGGTAAAAATCGGCGTCAGCCATTCATAATCCAGCAGCGCACGGCAGAGCAATGCAATTTCATGTGCAGTGCTGATATTTTCGTCGGAACGTCCGGTGCAGTCGGTGAAACGGGTGTTTTTCATACCGAGGGAGAACGCGGCGGCATTCATTTCCCCCACAAATTCCGATACGCTTCCTGCGATCTGGAGCGCGAGTGTGACGGCTGCATCGTTGGCATTTCCGATGATGACGCCTTTGAGGAGATCCTGAACGGACATCTGTTCTCCGCTTACAAGCCAGATGACAGCACCGCTTTGTTCTTGTGCGGAGGGCGGCGCGGAAAGCTCTGTATCAAGCGTGAATCTTCCCGTTTCCACGGCTTCGGCGGTGAGATAAACGGTCATCAGCTTGGTGAGGCTGCCGACCGGGAGCCGGACATCAGAATCTCTGCCGTCGAGGAGAGTGCCGCTTTCCGCCTCCATCAGCGCAGATGCATAGTGGTGGACGGAACCGGAATCTTCCGCTAAAACCGATGTGGAAAAGAGGATGCTCCATGTCAGGAGGGTGATGATGAAAATGCAACAGAAGCGATGTTTCATAGCGATTCTCCTTTGATGATCTGATATCGGATTCATCATATGTGACTTTTGAACGGATTATGCACGGGATATCTGAAATTTGTTCTAAATTACAAAAATGCGTTCATATATCCAGATACGGTATCGGCAATTCTGGATTATAATAATACTAAAACGTTATTACAAAATGTGCAAAAACAACAAAATACGGAAAATAAATTCTACATAGGAAAATTCACATAAATACTGGATTTTTTACAGTAAGTGTGATATAATTAAATAATCAGGGAAAATTTCGTGAAAGAGTTGTGCGATTTCACAACAGTTTTCCGCATGACATTGTTGAAACCCTATGCATCATACGACACAATACTATTATTAAAGAGAGAGGATGAATGCACTATGTACCCAGACTTTGCCGACCGTGTCGGCACGGACCCAACCCATGACAGCGTAAGTTCAGAGAGGAGGAAAAGTATGACATTACAAAGCAGCAAGAAATTTCTGAGCGGACTGACAGCCATGCTGTTGGCAGTTTCTTCCACGATTCCATCGTTTGCGTCTCTCCCCGTACAGGCGAAAGGCGAAACGGATGCATCGTGGATTTATGCTGTGAACGGCGCGGAAGAAACAAAGAAAAATCCTGTGGAGCTGCTCGTCGGCGTCAACAATCCTGCGATCACAGGCAGTACGCTTCAGGAAACTATGGCACTCGCCAATCACCACTATGCACTCGGTATCGCATCACAGTTCTGTACTTTCTTAGAAAATGATATGAGAGTATATGACTCTGACGCAGAGGGGCGCGTCGCAATCGGCGGCGATTTTTACAACTATACCGGTAATTTCTTATTACCGCCGGAGGATGAGGAGTCGAAAGCGCTCTACGGACCCGAAGCATATTCTCCGACAGATTCCGAAGGCTTTGAAAAGGGCGGCTATTCGTTTGATGAGAATGGCTGGAGCTATAATATGGGTAAAGGCGATTATGGCTCCAATACACCGCTGGAGATGCTGGAAATCGAAGACGGAAGAACCAACAGCGGTTATGCCAGCGTGATCATCAACGGCGACCATACCTATGTTCACAGATATGAATGGTATACGCCGCAGGAAGGTGCGCCGCATACGCGGGAAAATAATAAGACCATCGACCTGGAAGGCACCTATACTGCCGGTGCTGCGCGTCTGATGGTATCCGACCATCCGAAATCGGACGCGGTAAATGTTTATAACAGCGGACTCCTTTATACCGACCGTATCCTGGATGTCCAGGAACAGTTCGACCTCCTCCGCACAAGAAGCTATATGATTGCGGAGCAGGAAACCGAGGGCGCAAAGATTGAAGCCATCGACGGCGATCCGCATCGGCTGAAATGTTCGTATGTCGGAGATGAAGACCTGACGACCGTCTATTTCAATCTTTCCGATGAGGAATTCAGTCTCGAGGATCTCGAATATATTGAATTCGATGTGCCCGAAGATGCCTATGTTGTTGTGAATGTTCTGGATGACAATGTCAAGATCCGTACCGACGGTGTACCGATCCAGACAATCCTCAACGGAAAGAGCATCTATAACCCGAAGACACCGGTCAGAACGGATGCGAACGGGAATTCAGCACCCGGCACAAACGTAGACTGCGTGCTCAATAACCTCCCCGGCACCGAGAAGATTCTCTATAATCTCCCGAATGCCTCAACGGTTCAGCTCAACGCGAACTTTAACGGTACAATCTGTGCACCGAATGCTGATTTCGAAGGCTTCTACGACGGCACAGGCTTTGTACCGCAGCGCGAGAGCGGAAAATACCCGAATAACGGTCACCTTTCCGGCGCGATTATTGCAAAGAGCTTTACCGGTACGCTCGAAATCGGTTACCGTCCGTTCACCGGACCGTATTCGATGCTGGGTGCCTCGCAGTATTCTGTGAATGTCAGAAAAGTGACCGGTACCGATCCGCTTGCGGGCGCTGTTTTAACGGTATTCAGCGTCGGTGAGGACGGAAAACCCGAAACGGATGATGATATTGCTGTCGGCAGCGTCACATCCAGCGGTATGAAAGATGCGGAGACCAATGCGGTCGTATCGGATGTGATTACATTTGCGCCGGACATGGCGAATGAAAGCGGAAGATATTACCTGAAAGAAACCGCGTCTCCTGCGGGCTATGCATTTGACCGCAGCATCTATTACTTCACGATTGAAGAAAAAGGCGGAGACGGCCTGACGCCGTTTGTCACCGATACCCATATCGAAAAAATCTATCAGCGGTATGTGTATGTATGGGATGATGAAAAGGCGCTGGCAACCGGCATGACGCTGGACGAACGCAAGGCGAATGTCAACGAATCCGGCGAAGTCTATATGACCTATGACGAAATGAAGGCGATGCTAGCGGAGCTCCAGTCGATCGACCCGGCTCCGAATGTCAGACTCCAGAAGTTTGTCTGGGACAAAAATGTGAACGAACAGGAAAAGCGGAGCCAGCACGTGACCGAATGTACGATTACATATCAGGACGGCACACAGAAGACGATTACCTTGCCGGATGATGATACGAACATGGAACAAAATCTTGGCAGTCTCGTCGGCAGCGACACGGAGCTTCAGCATATTGCAGAAGTCAGCTTCCATGTAGCGCGGATATATTCCGATCCGTTCAGCCTCAATCGTCGGATCGATAATACAAGTCTTGTTCTGGAGCCGGAAAAAGGTGTTGCGGAAGCCGGAACAGCATCTTCATCGATTGAACTGAACTTGTCCGCGTATCTCAATGACCATTACGATGCGTACAAGCAATTCAGCGTTTCCTATCGGCTGGATCCGGTGATTTCCCAGATTCTTACCATTAATGGCGCTGCATCCTGTTCTGCGGCAGAATATTCCGTTGATACAGAAACGGGAGAGATTCTGATTTCAAATGGTGATGCGCCGCTCTATACCCAGCCTGAGAATGCATGGGATCCGGTAAACCTGATGACGCTTTCCGCAACACTCGCAGATATTGAGACCATCAAGCGTGTCGCGCAGGAAAACGGAATTCCGGAAGAATATGATTATAAGAGCGGTACCAGCTACTATAAGTTTGCAATCCGTTTGGAAAATCTTAAAACGATCGGAATGAATGGCTTTGAAGAATATAGGTTCAATGTGCAGGAGGGTTATCTTGCGATTCCGATCTCGAAATCCTATGCACAGTCTATGGATCGTCTGGAAGTTCAGGCACAGCAGGAAGTACCCGGAGGCGACCCGCTTAATCTGGTAATCTTCCAGCGCGACAATATTCAGCCCAATCCGGTGGATACTCCGTATGAGACCGAGAAATTCTATCCGAAAAAGTATTGGCGTGTACTTTCCGACGGTTCTTCTGCTGAGGATGCGGACGAAATCCCTTATGAAGAGTTCTTTGTCGGTCAGATCGAAACCGATATCAGTGACTATGTGGACGCGACAACGGAAATTATCTATACCTATTATGGTACCTCTCCGTATGAGGAGGAAGTCGGCGACCCGAGAGCGTTCCCGGTCACCTTTGACGGCACCACAGGCACAACATTTGTCGTCAACGGCTTTACCGATACCGCATCGCGGAATTTCAAGGAAGCAACTTACGAGATTTCCAATATTGTTCCGGACGAAAACCACCCGAATTATTCCGCGAATGCTACCATCACCTGTGACGGTGAGGCATTCACCAATCTCTCCGACCTCGGAATTCCGCGCTTTGAGTTCTATCACGATGATGCGTGGGGCGAGAATGTATGGCTCGCAACCTATCTCGGAGATACCCTCTATCCGGATCTGACACTGGTGGATTCGGAGAACGCCTTCCAGTTCAATAACCATAAGGGCGCCATTGCCTTTAAGAAGCTGAACCAGAGAGGCGCGGCACTGAAAGGTGCACAGATCAGCATGACGCAGGGTTCTGTGAAGCTGGATATCCGTGCGGTTATGAGTGGTATGGGCTTTGGCGGCTCATATACTGTGAACCGGATGGACGCAAATTACGATGACATCAAGAATGAAAAAGCAGTAGCAACAGATATCTGGAGCTGGTCCAAGCAGATCTCCGCTACGGCAATCCCGATGGATTCGCTGGCAGGCCTCGGCAGTCTGACCGCACAGATGGCAATGGGACCGGGCGGCGGTCTCCAGACCCCCAGAAATACCACAGTTTCCTATTACCGTATCCATGAAGATGCCGCACCGGAAGGATATGACGTCACAGACGATATCATCTTCTTCGTACTCGGCAACAAGGTCTATTCCACTACGGTTGGTCAGGGCGAGATGCCGGAGACATTCCCGTTCGAATATTCAGTTGCTGCAAGCGGATTCGGGTGGGCATATTCTTTTGTACCGGCGGAAACAACCGATGAAACGCTGCTGGAAGGCTGGACGGTTCAGGAATCGGTGGATGCAGACGCGCTGACCGGTGCGGAAGCACAGACCATTACCCTGAGCATGACAGATCAGCCGTTCCCCGGCACAAAGCTCTATCTCTATAAGTATGATTCCAAGACCGCAGAGATGATCCGCGATGGCAATGTCAAGCTGACGCTGTATGCAGAAGACGGAGATGAGCCGAAGGCGCTTGGCTCCTGGAATACAGAGGCTGTGGATGAAAACGGCTATATCCGCGTGTTCGATGATGAAGCGTTTATTGAAGCCAATACGGTGGAAGGCGCGGACGGCAGATACCTCAGACCGGGTCTCTACTCCATCGTGGAAGAAAGTGCGCCGACCGGCTATCAGCTCCCGACGGACAATAAATTCTACTTTACCGTATATCCCGATTTTTCGATTGTAATGGGTAAGCATTTCATTTACGGCATTACAGCAGAGAAAAAGGTTGAAAACGGTGCAGTACGAAATGACGTCTGGCTGACGAAGGATATCTACGGAAACCTGATGGAAACCGGTACTGTATATAACGGAACCTGCGGATTCGGCAATATCTCACGCATCCGCTTTGTGACTTCGGAAGAAGCCCCGCAGGATAAGATCTTCATGAGCATTACCGTAACGAATGAAACCGGCGAAGCAATTGCTCTGACGGACGGCGATGTCTGGACGAGCGATAAGGTAAGCTTCAGCTATGATCCGAATCATCATCTCTATACGATCAGCTTCAGTGAGCCTGTCGGCGTAACGAAGCTGGAAATCGGCCCGCGTGATTGGGGTCAGCCGCAGGAAGTATACTACGTCGATTTTGTAACCGCAGATTTCAATGCGGCAACCGAACGCGGTACGGGATATGTCTATGATTCCGGCAGTCTGCCTGAGGGTGCTGTCATTGAAAATATGCTGACGCCGAGATCCTATATCCCTGCATCCAATTCTTATACACTCAGCAACAATAAGGGTGTTTCCAAGCTCGGTATCGCCAACCATGCAGTCAAGCAGATCCGTAAAGTGGATGAAAACGGCGAGCTGCTGGAAAAGGCACATCTTGCACTCTGGAAGCTTGGTGAAGTATCCATCGACGCTGTGACCAGCGCCGTAACCGGTATTCCGTATGAAACCGCACCGGAAGCTGCACTCATGACATGGGAGACCGGAAAGCCGGATACGAACCCGAAAATCCTCGATACAATCAGTGATGGTCTGTATCAGCTTGTGGAAACACAGGCACCCGACTCTTACCGGATGGCAGATCCGATTCTCTTTATGATTGCCGGCGGAAAGATCGTTGACGCACAGCTGATGACACAAACTACCGAATCGGATGGCGTGACAAAGACAACCTATGTCTGCGGCAGCGAAAACCCCGCCATCGCAGGCGATATCATTACGATGACAGACCGGCCTTCTGTTGTAACTGTCTCGAAGTTTGATATTACCAATGATACGGAAATTTCCGGCGCAAAGCTCACAATCAGCACAACGGATGAAAACACGAAGTCTCTGGAAAACGTAAAGCTTTTACAGGGAAATACTGATATTACCGAGAATGATGATGTGACAGTGGCAGAATCGGAAATTACATGGATTTCCACCGGAGAGATGATATCCATTCAGGGACTCCCCAACGGAACTTACTACTTCCAGGAAACCGGCGAAACTTTTGAATCCGACGGTGTGACATATGCGATTGTCGAATCGAAGTATGTATTTGAAATTCAGGACGGCGAACTCAAATCTGTCAAGAAATCCGAAACAGGAGAAACTGTTCCGTCCGGTAAGGAAACCGATGCCAAGGAAGGCTATGTTTACAGCAACAACGACATGATCTATATTGGTGATGCACGTGTTCCGACTGTTTCAAAGCTCACCATCTCCAAGTCTGATATCACCGGAGAAAATGAGCTGAGCGGTGCAAAGCTGACCATCAGTGTTGTTGAAAACGGCAGCAAGTCGCTCGAAGATGTAACGCTTGTACAGGACATTCCCGAAGATTCCGGTATCACCAATGTCACCAACGAAGCCGAGGATGGTACGACCGAAATCGCATGGACTTCGAACGGTTATGCAGTGACACTCGAAGGACTGCCCGACGGTACATACACCTTCAAGGAAAGCGGAGATGCACCGTTTACCGCAGCAGACGGAATAACCTATACGGTGATTGAAACCGAGTATGAGTTTGTGATGAGCGGCGGACAGCTTACAAGCATCCGCAAGATCGTCGAAGATGGCGAGGATGATTCTGTCCCGGCACAGGCGAATCCTGATGCATCCGAAGGCTATGTCTATGCGACAACCGGCGAAAACGGCAAGATTACGATGTGTGACGCGGAATATATCAGCAAGCTCACCATCTCCAAGTCTGATATCACCGGTGAAAACGAGCTGAGCGGTGCAAAGCTGAGCATCAGTGTTGTTGAAAACGGCAGCAAGTCGCTCGAAGATGTAACGCTTGTACAGGACATTCCCGAAGATTCCGATATCACCAATGTCACCAACGAAGCCGAGGATAAGGCGAATGAAATCACATGGACTTCGAACGGTTATGCAGTGACACTCGAAGGACTGCCCGACGGTACATACACCTTCAAGGAAAGCGGAGATGCACCGTTTACCGCAGCAAACGAAAAAACCTATACGGTGATTGAAACCGAGTATGAGTTTGTCATGAAAGACGGCAAGCTCGATAGCATCCGCAAGATCGTCGAAGATGGCGAGGATGATTCTGTCCCGACACAGGCGAATCCC
>JAFXIC010000020.1 GCA_017533485.1 Oscillospiraceae bacterium | reverse complement strand
TTTCCCCCTTGTACCCCCTTCCAACTCATCCCCTCCTCTCTTATCCGAAACCCATGATTTTTCTACCGTATCCTACAATCAGAACACCTAATACAGACCTGAAATTATCTGCACGCAAAATCCATCTAAACTATTTTATCTGCGTTGCACGCTAATAGAGGGGGATGAGTAACGGAAAGGGGTTTGAAAGGGGAAAACCATAGGGAAGGGGGAGACGTGAGAACAAAGTTCGAACACTCCCCCTTGCCCTTGGTTGTCCCCTTTCGTTTTTTCAGCACGAAAACAAATCTAGGAAGATAAACATATGAATACTGAAAAAACACGAGAACAACCTCGAACACACACAGTGCTCTTGGTTGTTCTCTTTCCATTTCATTTCAGAACGATAAGAACCGTAAAAACATACCAATCATCGTCGTGCCGCTTACTCCGAATTCCGCGGCTTTCCGAATGCGCTGACATCAACATCCAGCGGCGCATCAATTTCCTCGCCGACATATTTTCCGTTCTTCTTCCGCTGCTTTACACATTCCGTCAGCAGATATTCAATCTGACCATTGACCGAGCGAAAGTCATCCTCTGCCCATGCGGCTATGGCATCGTACAACTTCGCATTCAATCGCAGCGGAACCTGTTTTTTCTCCGCAGCCATTTCCTTAATACAGCGAACCGGAGTTCACAATCGGCTGCGCATCGTGGTTGCCGCAGAGTACCACCAGCAGATTCGAAACCATTGCCGCTTTGCGTTCTTCATCCAGCTCGACGGTCTGATGCTCATTCAGTCGATCAAGTGCCATTTCCACCATACCAACTGCGCCGTCTACAATCATCTTTCTTGCGTCAATAATTGCAGATGCCTGCTGACGCTGGAGCATTACGGCTGCGATTTCAGGTGCATAGGAAAGATTGGTGATGCGTGCTTCGAGAATCTCGATACCGGCATTCTCCACTTTCTGCTGGATTTCATCCCGGATTCTTGCTGCCACAATTTCGCTCGATCCGCGAAGACTGCCCTCGTCCGCGATGCCGTCACCCGTTGTATCAATATTCGGTGCGATATCATACGGATAAATCCGGACGATATTGCGGAGCGCACTGTCACATTGCAGCGAGAGATATTCCTTATAATTATCTACGTCAAAGACTGCTTTCGCGGTATCTGATACACGCCACATGACTGCGATTCCGATTTCAATCGGATTTCCGAGACAGTCATTGATTTTCTGACGATCATTATTGAGGGTCATGATTTTCAGGGAAATTTTCTTATTGATCACAGCCGAAGAAGAAAGATTGAGCGACTGCATGATATCGGTAGTAATCGAAGAATCTGCGGAAACATCCCCGGACTGACGAAGCTTTGTTGCCGCCGCGGGATTGACGCCGACACAGAACGGATTGACGAAATAGAAGCCGTCCCCTTTCAGCGTACCGACATATTTACCGAACAGCGTCAGCACCAATGCTTCCTGCGGATGCAGAATCTTCAGTCCGAGCGCCGGAATCCAGCCGATGCAGAGCCAGAGAATCGAAATGACAAATAACACAACATTTGCTGCTGCGGGAGCTTCTGCGCCATCAAACTTCATTGCTGTTGCAATCAGAAGTCCGATTGCGGCGAGATAAGCGGCGATCATCAGCAGCATGACAGCCATGCCGTTTTTCTTGCCGCTTAAAATGATTTCCTGCGTACCGGTGTTCTGAACTTTGTTTTGTGTTTTCATAATCTGTTCCTTTCTGCTATGTCTTCCATAGCGGATATGCTTTGCATATCCATTTGATATCATTATGATATCATAAATATTCCATTTTGTCAAGAGGGTTTCTTCCATTTTCTGAAAAAATTTTTCTTTCTGCTGTCTGCTGCCGCATCCGCAAGATTCTTTGGGAAGATTGTAGGAGAAATACTGGACATTTCAAACGTACTGTGATATAATATTAAGGTATGCCGACGGAGAACGATCCGCCGGACAATCCTTATGATAAGGAGCATTTCATGAAGCTTGGTGATTTTTTCCGCAGCCGGAGATTCCGTGTGCTGCTCTGTGTCATCGCGCTGCTGACGGGCGTGATGCTCTATTCCCTCAAGCAGGGCGGACAAACCAATTTCTTCAGCCGCATCGCTTATACCCTTTCCGCACCCATCCGAAGCTTTTCTGCTTCCGTTTCCGGAAAGGTCAACGAAATCCTTGACACCTACTTTGAATCCAAAGCATATCGTGAGGAAAACGCATACCTCCGCGAACGGATCGCACAGCAGAATCAGCGTCTGATCGGTATGGACGACACCCAGCGTGAGCTGGAGGCACTCCGCGATCAGCTCGAAATCAAAGAACATTCCAATGGCTTTGTGATGAGCGAGCCGTGTATCAACCTGATGCCGCTCACGAACGATCTCAGCGGCGGTTTCCTCATCGACCAGGGATCTGCGGACGGGATTCTCCTCAATTCCCCTGTCATCTGTTCGCAAGGGCTGATTGGCGTCGTGACACAGGTGGATGAACATTTTTCAACCGTCACTACCATCCTCTCCCCCGAGTTATCGGTCGGTGCGATTGTGCTCGAAACCGGTGACAGCGGTATCGTCGAGGGCACAATTAAATGTGCCGCCGATCAGAAAACAAAGATGATCTATCTCGATAAGGATAATACCGTGCATTCCGGAGATCTTGTGATGACCGCCGGTACCACCGGTCTTTTCCCCTACGGTATCGCCATCGGCAATGTCACAAAAACCGATATGGCAGAAACCGGACTGACGGGATATGCCGAGATCGAACCGTCTGTGGATTTCGAAACACTCAAATCTGTCACGGTACTGCTGGATTTTGAAGGAAAGGGCGTGTCTTTCCATGAAGATTAACCGCGGCAGCCAGACAGGTACCGAAAAAAAACTCCGCCGCATGAATTTCCGGCGAAGAATCCTTAGTATCCTCTTTCTTTTCATCTGTGCAGTCCCGATGTTCGGCGGCGGCGTTCAGGCAATCTGGGTCATTCCGGCTGCGGTCTGTATCTGTATGTACGAGGAAGAATATTTCTCGATGCTGATCGGCGTACTCGGCGGCTGGCTGATTGACTTTGCGTGCGGCAGTATCTTTTGTGCAAACGCAATCTATCTCGTCTGTTTCTGCACATTCCTTTCGCTGCTGTTCCGGAATCTCCTCCGCCGCACATTCCTGAACTTTCTCGCCGTCACGATGATCGGCACATTTCTCCGCGCCATTCTTTCCTACCTCCTGACACAGGTTCTCTTTCAGAACGAAGGAAGATCCTATATCTGGTCACAGATCCATCTTCCGTCTTCGGTCCTCACAATCTTTGCGGCAATCCTCGTCTACCTCCTATACCTCCCGATTGCACGCTTCCTGACACGCCGCGTCAAATCCATGGACGCAGCAGCCATCCACAGAGAAACCTGATCCCCGAAAAAAATCCCCATTCCGGATAAATCTCCGGAATGGGGATTGGTTTTTCTTACGAGTAATCGACAACATTCACCCAGCGTGCCAGCATTTCCTGCTCCTCGGGATGGCCTTTCACAGACTGTGACGCGGCAACAATCGGCATCCAGCTCTGGACATATTGCAGCGCGGTATCACTCATCTTGCAGAACATACGAAGATATGCATTCGCAAGCTCCTCGCTCTCGTTCAGACACATATACAGATAAGAACGCGCAACATCTGCCGAAGCATTGCCCTGTGTCGCGTGTGCCCAGTCGATGATGAAGGGGGTACCGTCCAGACGGATAATCACATCCGAAAGTGTGAGATCACCATGACAGACCTTCTGATGCTTTTTCATTCCCTCCAGTCGGGTATGCAGCTCATAGCGTGTGGTTGCGTCAAATGCGCTTTCGCTGATTTTCCGGTTCATCTTATCCTTTAATTTCGTCAGCAGCGGCGCACGCTTTGTATGAATCTCCATCTGGATTTTTACAAACAGCGCAAGAATTTCCTCCTGCTGTTCGGGATGTGCATCCAGCTTCTCGCGGAGTGTTTCCCCCTCGATATAGTCTGCACGGATTGCCCAGTTTCCGTCTATCTTCAATACTTCATGGATCCGCGGAATACAAAGTCCTGTTTCCTCAACTCTTGCCTGATTCAGTGCTTCATTCAGCACGCCGGCTTTCGAATAATCGCTGTCAAACACTTTCAGAATCGTATCTCCGTCGCGGTACACAACCTTATGTGCACGCTTCGCAATAATCTCCAGACCACTAAGCGACATCGTAATACCCCCTTTTTATACGGTTTCGTTGTTGTTGCCATAGTAGGCATTCAGATACATCTGCTTGATTTCCTGCATCAGCGGATAGCGCGGATTTGCGCCGGTACACTGGTCATCAAACGCCTGCTCGGTCATAGCATCGAGCTGTTCGAGGAATACGTCCTCCGCAACACCATATTCACGGATGCTGTTCGGTACGCCGATCTGCGCTTTCAGCTCGTTGATCTTTGCAATCAGGGCTTCCAGCTTATCGGCATCGGTCTTTCCCTTACAGCCGAGTGCGACCGCAACCTCTGCGTAACGTGCACACGTATGCGGATATTCATACTGCGGGAATGTGCCCATCTTCGTCGGAACCTCGACCGCATTGAACCGCATCACCTGCTCAAGCATCAATGCATTGGCAATACCATGCGGAATATGATGGAATGCACCAAGCTTATGCGCCATCGAATGGCAGACGCCGAGGAATGCATTCGCAAACGCCATACCTGCCATCGTCGCAGCGTGCGCCATTTTTTCGCGGGCTTCGGGATCGTTGCAGCCGTTATCATAGCAGCGCGGCAGGTACGCAAACGACATTTGCAGCGCACGGATTGCCATACCATCGGTAAAGTCGGTTGCCATCACGGAAGCATATGCCTCCAGCGCGTGCGTCACAACGTCAATACCCGATGCGGCAGTCAGTCCCTTGGGTGCGCTCATCATCAGATCCGCGTCCACAATCGCCATATTCGGCAGCAGCTCATAGTCTGCCAGCGGATATTTCACACCGCTGGTTTCATCCGTAATGACTGCGAACGGAGTGACCTCCGAACCGGTTCCGGCAGATGTCGGAACTGCAACAAAATATGCCTTCTCGCCCATCTTCGGGAACGGATAGATGCGCTTGCGGATATCACAGAACCGCATCGCCATATCCATAAAGTTTGCTTCCGGATGCTCATACAGCACCCACATAATCTTTGCCGCATCCATCGCAGATCCGCCGCCGATTGCAATGATACAGTCGGGTTCGAACGCAAGCATTGCCTTTGCGCCCTGCTTCGCGGAGGCAAGAGACGGATCGGGTTCTACCTCGAAGAAGGTGGTATGGGTAATTCCCATCTCGTCAAGCTTATTTGTGATACATTTCGTATAGCCGTTCTTGAACAGGAAGCTGTCGGTTACGATAAACGCACGCTTCTTGCCCATGATACTGCCCAGCTCATCGAGCGCGACCGGAAGGCAGCCTTTTTTCATATAAACCTTTTGCGGGGTTCTGAACCAGAGCATATTCTCTCTCCTTTCTGCGACCGTCTTGATATTCAGCAGGTGCTTAATACCGACATTTTCGGAAACGGAATTTCCGCCCCAGGAGCCGCAGCCGAGTGTCAGAGAGGGTACGAGATTGAAATTATAGAGATCACCGATGCCGCCGTGGGAAGACGGTGTATTCACGAGAATACGGCAGGTCTTCATCCGGCTTGCCATCACATCAATCTTTTCACGTTCGGTGACTGCATTCAGATAGACCGAGGAGGTATGGCCATAGCCGCCGTCCGCAATCAGTCGTTCTGCTTTCACCACAGCGTCCTCAAAGGTCTTTGCACGGTACATTGCCAGCACCGGCGAAAGCTTTTCGTGTGCGAATTCCTCGCTCAGCTCGACACTTTCTACCTCGCCGATGAGAATTTTCGTTGCTTCCGGTACTTTCACACCGCTGAGCTTTGCAATCGTATATGCTGACTGGCCAACGATCTTTGCGTTCAGCGAGCCGTTGATAATAATTGTTTTCCGAACCTTATCAATTTCCTTATCCTTCAGGAAATAGCAGCCTCTTTCTTCAAATTCCGCCTTGACTGCCTTATAGACCTTATCGAGTACAATCACAGACTGTTCCGACGCACAGATCATACCGTTATCAAAGGTCTTGGAATGGATAATGGAATTCACCGCCTGTACAACATCCGCAGAGCTGTCGATAATTGCAGGCGTATTTCCGGCACCGACGCCGAGTGCGGGCTTGCCGCTCGAATACGCAGCCTTGACCATGCCCGGGCCGCCGGTCGCAAGAATAATATCTGCTTCCTTCATAATCATATTGGTCATTTCGAGCGACGGTACATCAATCCAGCCGATGAGGCCCTCCGGTGCACCGGCACGATACGCTACCTCCGCGACAATTCTTGCTGCCTCGATGGTAGACTTCTTTGCACGCGGATGGGGAGAAATGATAATACCGTTTCGCGTTTTCAGCGTAATCAGTGTTTTAAAGATTGCCGTTGAAGTGGGGTTGGTGGTCGGGATGACTGCGGCGATGACGCCCAGCGGTTCTGCAATCTGCATCGTCCCGAACGCTTCATTGCGCGAGATCATCCCGCAGGTTTTCGAATCCTTATAGGCATTGTAGATATATTCGGACGCGAAGTGATTCTTAATCACCTTATCCTCCACAATACCCATACCCGTTTCTTCGACTGCCATTTTCGCAAGCGGAATACGGGCCTGATTCGCGGCAACGGCTGCCGCGCGGAAAATCGCATCCACCTGATCCTGAGAAAACGATGCGAACTCCTGCTGTGCGGCACGCGCCTTCGCAAGAGCTTTTTCCAGCTGTTCTACGCTGTCAACAATCGGATATTCGTACATACAGAATTCCTCCGTTCTATTCTCTTGTAAAAAAGGGGGCGGACTGGGGTGTCAGTCCGCCCCGCTATTTTATGTCCAATATGCGAGTAGGTGATCGGGAATTGTCATCAGCCGATGACGGAGAGCAGTACGCCTGCTGCAACTGCGGAACCGATAACACCGGCTACGTTCGGGCCCATTGCGTGCATCAGCAGGAAGTTTGTCGGATCGGTTTCCGCACCAACCTTCTGGGAGATACGCGCTGCCATCGGAACAGCCGATACGCCGGCGGAACCGATCAGCGGATTGACCTTACCCTTGGTTGCGATATACATAATCTTACCAAAGATCAGACCACAGGCAGTACCGAGGGAGAATGCGATAACGCCGAGGAGCATAACGCCGCCGAACTTGAGGTTAATAATCTGTTCTGCCTGTGTGGTTGCGCCGACAGATACGCCGAGGAAGATGGTAATAATATTCATCAGCGCGTTCTGTGCGGTATCAATCAGTCTGGCTGCGACGCCAGATTCCTTCAGCAGGTTTCCGAACATCAGCATACCGACGAGCGGTGCTGCGGAAGGTACCAGCAGCGATACGATCAGTGTAACAGCGATCGGGAAGATAATTTTCTCGGTCTTGGATACAACACGAAGCTGCTCCATTTTTACCGCACGTTCCTTTTTGGTGGTCATTGCACGCATAATCGGGGGCTGGATAATCGGAACGAGCGCCATATAAGTATATGCAGCAAGCGCGATATTACCCGTTGTAATGGCGCCGTCGCCCGAAAGAAGCTTTGTGGATACATAAATTGCAGTCGGGCCGTCCGCACCGCCGATGATTGCGATGGAGCCGGCTTCCGCAGCGGTAAAACCAAGCAGACCTGCTGCAACGAAGGTACAGAAGATACCGCCCTGTGCCGCAGCACCCAGCAAAAAGCTCTTGGGGTTTGCAATCAGCGGGGAGAAGTCCGTCATACAGCCGATGCCGAGGAAAATCAGCGGCGGATAGAGCTGAAGCTTTACGCCTAAGTACAAAATATCGAGCAGGCCGCCGTCTACCAGCACCTTGCCGTAATCGACATGGCCGTCTACCAGCACCCAGAGATCCGGATGATACATATTCGCCATCGGCAGGTTCGTCAGCAGCATACCAAAGGAAATCGGAAGCAGCAGCAGCGGCTCGAATTCCTTTGCGATTGCAAGATACATAAATACAAACGAGATGAGAATCATGACAAGATTCTTCCAGCCGCCGTCGGAAAACAGCACATTCAGTCCGCTGTCACTCCAGAGACCGCCGAGCGTATTGACAATAAAATCAAGTATTGCGCCCATAGTTGATAACCCTCACTTTCAAAATCGTTCGTCCATTAAAACGGTCTGGTTGCGTCATGAATACCAGCCTGTGCCCAAGCCGAGCGGCCGTTTCCGCCGCGGGATACAGGCTTTACGCTGTGCAGGCGGTAGGCTTTGCCGTCCGCTGCCGACATTGCGGCGATGGCTGCGGTAATGACGGCGATGATTTCGTCCTCATCTCCGGTCGAGGCAGCCGGTGCAGCAGCAATCGCTTTTGCGGGCGCAGTCTTGACCTTTGCCGGTGCGGCAGGTGCAGCAGGCGCGTTTTTTTTCTGTGCGCCCATCCGTTTGAATATGCCGCCGCTCAGATACAGAAAACATACCAGAATCAGCAATGCACCAAAAACCACACCCAGACCGACAACAGTCATGGAAGTAATTTCGATACCGCTGAGTTTTTCCGTACCCTTGAGAACCTTTTCCGCCAGCATCATCAGAGTCATGTTCATGGAATAACCTCCCAGATTTTAGATTTGCATACCTTTCTAGTATACACCATTTCTTCGAAAAACGCAAGCCTTTTTTTGATTCTTTTTGAAATATTCCGAGAAAATTTTCTGTCTTTCGCCAGCACACGCTGTGCCATCCGCGCGTTTGGATTCTTTTGGCGCATTTATGTTTCACGCGCCGCAAATCCCGCACACAAAATCCCCCTCTATGCATGGCATAAAGGGGGATCGCTTTCAGGACTTTTTCACTCAGGCCTGTGCGTACTGGATCATTTCCTTTAAAATATCCGTTGCCGCACCAAGCCCCAGCTTTCCGGTATTGAGCACCATATGATAATTGGAACGCTCGCCCCAGTCCGCGCCCGTATAATAATTATAATGGCGGCGGCGGGCTTTATCGTGCTTCACCACAACAGAAGCTGCTTTTTCAGGCGTGATGCCAAGTTCTTCGGCTGTCCGCTTGACACGGAATTCCATATCCGCCGTAATAAATACACTAAACAGATTCGGATTCTCCCGAAGAATATAATCCGCGCATCTTCCGACAAAAATAGCAGACGGATGCTCTTTTGCAAGAGTGGTAATAATCTGGCTCTGGGTCAGGAAAACATAATCCTGCGGCACCGCCTCCACATCGCCGGTATGGCAAAACGGAGAATATGCGCCGCCGACCGCAATGTTGAACAGGAACGAATTCGTCATCCGCTCCTCATTTGCCTGAATGAATTTCGAGGAAAATCCGCACCTGTCTGCGGTCATATCAATCAGTTTCCGGTCAAATACAGGGATATCATTGTAATATTCGGAAAGACGCTCTGCAATTTCTCGGCCGCCGCTTCCGTATTCACGGGAAATCGTCAAGATAATCGACATAAAATCACCATTCCTTTTCCGCATTTTGAAGGATGTTTTGTAGAAGATTGCTTTGTATAGAATTTCTAAAAATCCGACACGCGACTGTCGAATTTCATAGCTTTATTATAGCAGATATTTCTTCTTTTGTCAATCCTCTCTTTCCGGGATCTCTCCGCCCTTTTTCTCCCACACTCCAATATATGCACCGTTTCGCCAGATTTCGCATAGCATACAAACGGGAATTCCTTCCCGCCTTCCCGAACAAATGCAGTAAGGAGTGAGCAGAATGTCCATAACCGATACCTGCGCGGATGCGATCGCCGCGCAAAAACCCAAGCTGATTGCAGCAGGCGGTGATCTGCGGCAGATTGCCGCAGCCAGACGGCTTTCCGATACCTATGCGGTCACATTGTTTGGATTCGACCGTTACAGCGCAGAGCTGCCGTCCGATCTGATGTGCACCGACCGGCTCCATGCGCTTCCGACCAATACCGATGTCTTATTGCTGCCGATGCCGACAACGCAAAACGGCGGTGCACTCCATGCCCCATACAGCAGCACCGAATTCACCCTTCCGGAGCTTCTTCCGTTCCTGAAAAAAGGCGGCACTGTCCTCGGCGGACGGCTTTCCGTATCGCAGCAGCAGATCATTCAAGCCGCAGGATATCGCGCCGGCGACTATGCAAGCCGCGAGGAATTCTGTATCCGGAACGCGATCCCGACCGCCGAGGGCACTATCCAGATCGCCATGCAGGAGCTTCCCGTTACAATTCATGGTCTGCGGTGTCTGATTCTCGGTGCCGGCCGCCTCAGTAAGGCACTGCAAACCCGTTTATCGCTTCTCGGTGCCGATGTCACGGTTGCTGCAAGACGGTGTTCCGACCTTGCGTGGAGCGGGTGTGAGGAGGAGAAACCGCTTTCCCGAAAAGAAAACGGAAGCCGCATTCTTTATCATGCAGCTTCCGTTTTTTCATCAAAGCGTTACCACGAACGGTGTAATCAGGATAATAATCATACAGACAGGGCATACAAACCGCAGCATGATTTTTACCAGCAGCTTTGCATCAAATTTCTGTTCGCCGCAAAGCACCTCGTCTTCGATATATTTCGTCCCTACGACATATCCGATCAGCAGACAGGTCAGGAGTGCGACAATCGGCATCATAATATTATTCGTCAGGAAATCGAAGAAATCAAGCATCTGATACCCAAAGATTGTAATCGTATCCCACGCGCTGTATCCAAGTACCGAAAGCATTCCCAGCACCACACAGATTCCAACAGTAATCAGACAGCTCGGAATCCGCTTGAGATGGAATTTCTCGCTGATAATCGAAACCACCGTTTCCATCAGCGAAATCGAGGATGTCAGCGCGGCAAGCGCAACCAGAACAAAGAATGCGGCACCGATGATCTGACCGCCTGCCATGGATTCAAATACATTCGGCAGCGTAATGAACATCAGACCCGGTCCGGCATTGAGTGCCTCGGCATTTCCGCCGGAGAACACGAAAACTGCCGGTACGATAATCAGTCCCGCCAGAATTGCAATACCGGAATCGAAAATCTCAATCTGACGTACAGAGCTTTCAAGCGCATCCTCTTTTCTCATGTACGAGCCATAGGTAATCATAATACCCATCGCAAGCGACATCGAATAGAACAGCTGACCCATTGCCGCCGCAACCGTTTTCAGGAATGTCTGGAACGTAAAGTTTTCGAAATTCGGAAGGAGATAGTATTTCACGCCCTCCATCGCACCGTCCAGCGTCATGGTATAGATTCCGATTCCGATCGTCAGTACCACAAGTACCGGCATCATGAACTTACTGATCCGTTCGATACCGTTCTGGACGCCGAGCATAACCACAGCAGCCGTCAGGACAATATAGATCAGGAAAAAGACAGTCGGCTCGGCAGTTGTTCCGATAAAGTTCGAGAAAAAGGAACCATCGCCTGCTGCCGCAGAACCGCTTCCGGTCACAAACACTGTGAGATATTTCAGCACCCAGCCGCCGATGACACAATAATATGGTGTAATCAGCACCGGCACCATTGCCGCAAGCACACCCAGAAACGAGAACCGCTTGTCGATCGCTTTATAGGCACCGATCACGCTTTTTCCGGTCCGTCTTCCGATTGCGATTTCGGTAATCATCAGCGAGAAGCCGAAGGTAACCGCCAGGATGACATAAATCAGGAGAAAAATTCCGCCGCCGTATTTTGCGGCAAGATACGGAAACCGCCAGATATTGCCAAGTCCCACCGCGGAGCCTGCCGCAGCGAGCACAAAGCCGATTTTCGAGCCAAAGCCCGACTTTTTCGCGGTGCTGATCTCACCGCCTTGTTTTTTAGACATTTTGGATTCCTTCCTTTCCGTCTTTCCGGTTCTGATCGGCATCCAGCCGACGCATACTTATTTATTCTATCACATCCCGTTCCATCCGTCAAGAACAAATCATCCGTTTTTTCAAAAACTTTGCTTCATCGGTTGCATACAAAAAGTCCGGAAAACAGAATTCTGCTTTCCGGACTCTATTTTTTCATATTTCTTTTCCGCTCAGATATATACAATACCGGCTTTTTTCAGCTTTTCACGCGCTTTCAGAATTTTCTTCTCCGGAAAAACAGTCGCAACGCCATCTCTTACGATTACCGCTTTCAGTCCGCGTTTTGCGGCACCGAGCGCGGTTGCTGTCACACATCCGCATTCATCCAGACCGCAAAGATGCAGCGTATCATAGCCATTTTGACGGATCAATTCCCGAAGCTGTCGGTTGGAAAGCGCATCGCCCAGAAGCTTATCAAAGCAATACTCCGAAACGATATCTAAGCCGCTGTACAGTTCCGCACCCTCTGTTCCTGCGATGGAGTAGCCGAACAGCAGCCGGTTTGTCGGCAGATTCTGAATCAGATGTCGGATATAAATAATGTCAGCACCATTTTCCTGATACCGATGAATCAGCGCATTGACAGCCGCAGTCAACGCATTCGTATGATACGAAAAAATCTTTTTTCTCTTTTCATACAGATAATCATTCTGCATATCAATTACCAGCAGCGCCGTTTTCTTCATTTCAACCACTCCTCACCGCTGACGCTGCGATCAGGACTGTTCCGTAATCGTGCTGCTGACGAACACATCATAGATCCGGCGGACAGCTTCCTCGAAATCTCCGTCGAGCAGTCCGATGATAATATTCAGCTCGCTCGAACCCTGGTCAATCATCTTGACATTGATTCTTGCGTGTGCAAGCGCCGCAAAAATTCTTGCCGCAGTACCGCGTGTACGGCGCATTCCGCGTCCGACAACCGCAAGCAGAGAAATGCCGTGTTCAATTTCCAGACGGTCCGGAGAAACTGCCTTACGGATTTTCGAAAGTACAGTCTTTTCTCTGCCGTGAATTGCATCCTCGGGAAGAATAATCGACATCGTGTCAATTCCCGACGGCATATGCTCAAACGAAATATTCAGCTCCTCCAGCACACTCAGTACCTTCCGGCAGAAGCCGATTTCTGCGTTCATCATCGCTTTCTGGATATTGATGGCACAAAAGCCCTTTCTTCCGGCGATACCGGTAATCGTATAGCCGGTGAACTGATCGCTTGCCGCGCTGTCGGAGGCGACAATCATCGTACCCGGTGCATCCGGCGCATTGGTATTGCGGATGTTAATCGGGATATCTGCTGCACGAACAGGGAAGATCGCGTCCTCGTGGAGAACAGACGCACCCATATACGAAAGCTCCCGCAGCTCCTCATAGGTAATGGTATTGATCGGAACGGCATTCGCAACAATTCTCGGATCTGCCACCAGTACACCCGATACATCCGTCCAGTTCTCATAAATATCCGCAGATACAGCGCGTGCAACAAGAGAACCTGTGACATCCGAACCGCCGCGGGAGAATGTGATGACATTTCCGTTTTCGTCCGCACCATAGAAGCCGGGGATCACGGCGCATTCCAGCTTTCCGAGCTTTTCCCGCATCAGCGTCATCGTTTCATCCATCATCAGCACACCGTTTGCGTCAAAACGGACAACATCTGCGGCATCCACAAACTGATATCCGAGATAGCTGCTCAGCAGCAGACCGTTCAGATATTCCCCGCGGCTTGCGGCATAATCCTTTGTTGCGCCGTTCCGGAGATTCTCATACACTTCATCAAGTGCTGCCGACGGGTCATAGCTCAGCGAAAGCTCGTTTGCGATTTCGAGATAACGCGCACGAATCTGACCAAAGGGCTCCGAGATATCCGCGCCCTCGGACGCAAGCTTCTGACAGGTATACAGCATATCCGTAACTTTAATATCATTGCTGCTGCGTTTTCCGGGTGCAGACGGTACGACAAATCTGCGTGCTTTCTCCGCGGTGACAATTTCCTTCACCTTACGAAACTGGTTTGCGTCGGCAAGGCTGCTGCCGCCGAATTTTACGATTTTCAGATCTACTTGATTCATGAACAGGTATCCTTTCTTAACAATATACTTTCATTTTCCCTATAAATACAGTATATTCCATTTTCTAAAAAAAATCAATTGGCTGCTTTCACAAACTTTCCGCTCCTCCCGTTGTATTATTTGTGGATACGGTTGTACACGAGGGGCGGACAGATATTTGTATGCAGTTTCAAGAAAAACGTGCCGCTTCTGCATTCCTGCAAAAACAGCACATTTTCGAACCATCGGGAATTATCTGTGGCTTCCGCCGCCGCCATGCGAATGGCCGCCGCTTGAACTATGGGAGGAGCCGCCGCCTCCGCCGCCACCGCCTCCGCCGCCGTCACGGTCAATATGCTGCTTTGTGACGTACTTTCTGAGGAACATATCCTGCTGGACAGTAAAACGGGTATCCTTACGGCTGATATAGTTGGTCGGGGAAAGCGGAATCCGCCGCTTATAGCTTATGCTGATCGAGAAATATGCAATCAACGCCGCCAGCAGTCCAATACCGATCGGAAGTCCGACCAGCATCAGCATGGATTTTCCGAACCAGAACGGAAGCGATTTTGCTTCCTTGAGCTCGCCCTTATGCGAATAATGGTACATTCCGGTCGATTCATTATAAGTATAGGCATTCTTCGGGATCCCGGTTTCATAGAACCAGTCTAAGTTTTCCAGATAATCGCCGACTGCGCCGACATAATCCTCGGATTCCAGATACGGCCGCATACTGTCAAACATATACTGGACGCGGTTATCAGCCGCTCCGTTATAGTAATACAGCTGACCCATACCGGAAGTCGAGATATAGTCATACTTCGTAGAATTATTGATGATCAGCAGTACACCGTCCGTATCCACATCTGTCTGCGGATTGAACAGCGCATCATAATTATCATCGGCAGTCGTTTCCACTTCCCAGTCCGAACTGAAATAGGTTTCCGGACCATAGATATAAACTGCGATGTACATATCAATTTCTTCCGAAAGACTGAGGATTGCCCGATTCAGCTCGGCTTCTTCCGCGTCCGTCAGCACATCCTGAACATCATAAACCTTACAGTTCGGAATACAGTCCTCGAACTGTCGCTGTGCAGAAACCGGCATTGCAAACGCTGAAACTGCCGCACCGATTGTCAGCGCTGCCGTCAGCAGCCGCTTTCCATAGTTTTTCATACCCATCACAGCAGCATCACCACCAATCCTGTCAGAATTGCTGCCGCAAGTCCGATGCCTGCGGTTGCCAGCAGATGCTTTGTACGGCTCAGCGGCGGTGTTCCGACGAACTTTCCGCTCTGGCCGTTTACAGCAAACTCATACATCTTATCCTGATATTTATAGGTCATAAACCATACCGGAAGCAGCATATATTTCCAGTCGGTTTTCTGAACCTTGATATCCGCGCGCGTCACGGAAACCGAGTTGTATCCGCTCATCGAAGAACGAAGCAGCTGGTCGCTCGCCTGTACCGCACGCTTCTGGATCCGCGGAAATACGCCTGCGGTATCCACATCGTATTTTTCTGCGATAAAGCCGCTGAGATACTGCATCGCGAAGGGCTTTGTCTGGGAATAATCGAACGGCTCCAGCGCTTCCATCAGCGTATCATCCACATGGCTTGCGCCATCCGCCGGCAGTCCCTCCAGCACGACATCTGCCTTTCGCACCAGCGCATATTCATAGTGCTCGGTATAGCGGGTATCTCCGCTTACCCAGGATCGTTCTTTTCTGCCGATTGCGTCCATCTCCGCGGCAACATCACAATCCGTCACCCAGAACGGAACATACAGACCGACAATCTTTTCTTCCTGTGCGGACGAGGTAAAGTCCGACGGAAGAAACCAACGCTTTTTACAGAAATTCCGGAATGCTTCGACTGCCTTTTCGCGCGAAAGCTGGAACGGCAGCACCGCAGAAGGCCGGTATTCTCCGGAAACTCTGCCCTTCAGTATAACGGGATTGTGGCAGTAATAGCAGAATGTTGCGGCGGTATTGTCATCCGCCATGATTTCCGCGCTGCAGCTCTCACAGAGATATACGCCCGTTTCTTTTTCAAACTGTTCATCGGTTTTCGCTTCTTCTTTCGGTCGCTCCGCAGTCTGCTCCGCTTTCTTCGCGGCAATCTCCGCCATCTCCGCTTCCGTGAACGAACTCAGACAGTACTGACAATTGAATGTCTGTTCATCCGCGGAAAACGTCAGATCTGCTGTACAGTTCGGACATTTATACGAAAACGCCTGCATGGTATCAGCCAAAAAAACACACCCTTTCTGTCTTGAAACATTGTTATAAAAATATTATAACACATTCATTGCAGAATTGCAACAGATTTTTTTCGCGTGTCAAAACCTGTCGAATCCGCATAGCATAAAGCAGCCGCGCGATACGCATTCCGTCTGGAACACGCATCGTCTGCGGCACGCAATCGCTATCTGCGCCATCTATTCTATCTTTATCCGGAAAGGAGGCTTCTTTACGGAAACTGTATTTCAGGTCGCATCCGAGACTTATGCCGAAAAGACCGCACGCCTGCTCGACCGCAGCCGGATCCGCTATCGGATGCAGAAAACAACCGGCCCGCAGGGCTGTACCGCAAAATTTACTGTCATACTCGCTCCGGAACAGGTGTTTCCGCTGCTGCGGACACACCGCATCCCGTTCCGCACCGATCTCTGAATCAGGAAAGGAGTGACGGCGCAATGCCACGCCCATCCCACCCAAAACCGCATCTGCCCATGCCCGTTTATTTCGACAACGCCGCTACCACATTCCCCAAACCCAAATCTGTCCGGAGCGCTGCGGCAAAAGCCGTTTCAGAAGCCGGCGGAAATCCCGGAAGAGGCAGTCATATCCTTGCAAAGCGTGCCGGCGATATCGTATATCATGCCAGAGAAACTGCCGCCGGATTCTTCGGCGCGGAGCCCGAACACGTGGTTTTTACCCTCAACTGTACCCACGCGCTCAATCTAGCCATCTGGGGCATTCTCCGAAACGGCGGTCATGCCGTCATCAGCAGTCTGGAGCACAACTCGGTATACCGTCCGATTGCCGCGCTCGCCCGAAGCCGCATCATCACCTACAATATCGCACAGGTTTCTTCCGACAATGCACAGACACTCGCCAATTTCCGCCGCTTGCTGCGTCCCGATACCCGCGCCGTGATCTGTTCCCTCGTCAGCAATGTCACAGGACAGATTCTCCCTGTCCGTGAGCTTGCCGCAATCTGTGCCGAGCGCGGAATCGCATTGATCGCGGATGGTGCACAGGGCTGCGGCATTCTCCCCGTCCGTCTCTCCGACGGCATCAACATTCTCTGTACCGCCGGTCATAAGGGCTTATACGGACTGATGGGAAGCGGAATGCTCATCACGGACGGAACCTATCCGCTGATTCCGCTGATGCAGGGCGGCACAGGTTCCTTTTCGATGTCCGCGAAACAGCCCCATTTTCTCCCCGACGCACTTGAAGCCGGTACCGTTGCTGTACCTGCCATCGCCGCACTGGACGCCGGCATCCGCTTTATTGCACAGCAGGGCATCTCTAAAATCTATTCCCATGAATCCATGCTCTGTGAACGGCTCATTCAGGGACTTCGGCGGATGCCGGATATCATCGTCTATCGGGAAGCGGATGCAGAATACGCACCGGTGGTATCCTTTTGCCGCACCGATGAAACGCCCGCCGATACCGCCGAGCGGCTTGCGGCACAAGGATTCTGTGTCCGCGCCGGACTTCACTGTGCACCGCTTGCCCATAATACCCTCGGAACCTCTGAAAACGGCACCGTTCGCTTCGCACCGTCTGTGTTCAGCACAATCGAGGAAACCGATGCCTTTCTCCGCGCAGTCCGATGATCCGGATTTCAATCACAATCACGCAAAAACCGGAGTCCTGCAGGATTCCGCTCCCGCAAGACTCCGGTGATGCCTTAAAACATGGTTGAAATTTTCCGCTTTGCAAGCGGCGGCGTATACACCCATTCATCCATATGGCTGCCCTCGTAGAAATACCGCAGCGGCGGCGGCGCACACGCTTCATCAAATACATCAACAATCGCAAGCTTGATTTTCATGCGCTCCGGCACAATGCTCTTGATGTACACACTCGCGTGCTGACCCGTCCGGATTCCGCTCCGCAGGTCCGCAAGTCCGGCAAGATTCGGGGACAGCTCCACGAAAATACCGTAATCCTCGACAGACCGTATGACGCCGGCAACCGTTTCGCCTGCCGAAAAACACGCCGCGTTCTCCTCCCATGTGCCAAGCAGCTCCTTATGCGTCAGCAGCACCCGTCCGTTCTCAAACCCCTTTACCATCACGCGAATTTCCTGTCCGACCTGAAAACGGTCAGCAGGATGGGAAATCCGCGATACCGAAATCGCGTCGATCGGAATCAATGACGGAACGCCGCACCCGATATCTACAAAGCATCCGAATGGTGCAAGGTGCGTAACACGCGCCGGAATAACGTCCCCTGCACGCAGATGACGGATATATCCATCCCGACACTGTTCCTGCTGCACACGCCTCGACAGCACCGCCAGCGGCATCCCGTTTTCATCATGGTCAATCCGCATCACCGAGAAACAGACCGGCTTATTGACGCGCGAAATTAACGCAATATCACGCACCGTCCCCTCACTGATGCCGAGCGCACCCTCCGTCCGCGGGATCAGCCCTTTCATGCACGGCAAATCCACATGAAGATTATGGCTTCCGTCACAGACGCGGACGCGTGCCTCCAGCCGCTGACCCGTCTGCATCGCCTCCCGCAATGCGGTTTCCGAACGGATGGCACAAAGATTCTGCGGCGAGTCCATCAGGCTCCCCTCGGGTAAATAACAGTTGCTCTGATTCATTTTTTGTCCTCCAATCAGTTTTCTTCAGGCATTTTTTGATGAAAGCAGAAATCCTGCTCCTAATACTGTATGCGGATCCCCTCGGAAATTATGCCGCTTTTTTCCGGAAAATTTATCGCATTTTTCGAGCAGATTCGGCAATTGCAGAGAATCCGCACGCAGCTGTGCGCTTTTTCGTTTTCTGTACATGACAGGCAATATCCGACGGTTTTCATGCCAAAAAATTATTTTTTGACATTCAGATACGGCTGTCCGCGACTCGCGGACAGTTTTCGCGTTTTTTGATAATTCGAAAATCATGCAGATACGCACTTTCTGTGTTTCAAGTAGGCGTGTTTCATGGATTCGCACAAAAAAATATCGTTTTGTTGTGCATTTTACACCTTGATTTTTTGTCGGAATTGTAGTAAGATTATAAAAGTATGGCTTTGTTATTTTTTTGTCAAGCCAAAAGTACCAAAGCCGCTGTCCCTTCTTTCCCTGCTGATGCAGGGAAAATCCGTGGTGCTGTCTTTCCCCGACATACACCCCGGACAACTTCATAACCAATTATTCTTATGTAAGGAGGAAACGGTTTACATGAGCAAAAAAATTGCTACCATCCCGTTCCAGGGAACCGCACAGCAAGAACAAGAGCTTCTCGCTGTCATCGCTTCGCTCAAGGATCAGCAGGGCTGCCTCATGCCCATCATGCAGAAGGCACAGGATATCTACGGATACCTGCCGATCGAAGTGCAGACGATTATCGCTGAACAGCTGAACATTCCGCTGGAGAAGGTCTACGGTATCGCCACCTTCTATGCACAGTTCACGCTGTCCCCCAAGGGTAAGTACCGCATCTCTGTATGTCTGGGTACTGCCTGCTACGTAAAGGGCTCGGGCAAACTCCTCGAACTGCTGGAAGAAAAACTCGGCATCGGTGTCGGTGAAATCACCCCCGACGGCAAATTCTCTCTCGATGACTGCCGCTGCGTCGGCGCCTGCGGTCTCGCACCCGTATTCATGATCAATGATGATGTATACGGAAGACTCGTCGGCAAGGCTGAGGAAATCGAAGAAATCCTCGCGAAATACGCCGATTGATTGAACATACATACATTAGGAGGTTTATCTATGAAAACATTGCAAGACCTCGCTGAAATCAGAGAAAAAATGCGGAAGGAAGTTGCACTTCGTACTGACGATGAAGCAGCTTCCAAGTATGATAAGCAAATTCTGGTTTGCGGCGGTACCGGCTGTACTTCTTCCGGCTCCATGAAGGTAATCGAAAAGCTCGAATCTGAGCTTGCTGCGAATAACCTCACAGATAAGATCCAGATCGTAAAAACCGGCTGCTTCGGTCTTTGTGCACTCGGCCCGATTATGATCGTTTATCCGGAAGGCACTTTCTATTCCAAGGTTGAAGTAAACGAGATTCCGCGTATCGTGAAAGAACATCTCATCGGCGGCAATCCCGTTAAGGAATTCCTCTACGAGGAAACTGTAACCGACGAAGGCATCAAGCCCCTCACCGAAACTGCATTCTACAAGAAACAGCACCGTCTCGCACTCCGTAACTGCGGCGTTGTCAACCCCGAATGTATCGAGGAGTATATCGGCCGTCAGGGCTATGAGGCACTCGGCAAGGTTCTTACCACCATGTCTCAGGATGAAGTCATCCAGACCATCCTCGACAGCGGTCTGCGCGGCAGAGGCGGCGGCGGCTTCCCCACCGGTATGAAGTGGAGACTCGCAAAGAACCTCGTTCCGGATGCAGATATGAAGTATGTCTGCTGTAACGCCGACGAGGGCGACCCCGGTGCATTCATGGACCGTTCCATCCTTGAGGGTGACCCCCATGTTGTCCTCGAAGCTATGACGATCGCAGGTTATGCAATCGGCGCAAAGCAGGGCTATATCTATGTCCGTGCAGAGTATCCGATCGCTGTTGACCGTCTCCGTATCGCAATCCAGCAGGCACGTGAAGCAGGTATGCTCGGTCAGAACATCTTCGGTACCGGCTTCTCCTTCGATATTGATCTCCGTCTCGGCGCCGGCGCATTCGTCTGCGGCGAAGAAACCGCTCTCATGACCTCGATCGAGGGCAACCGCGGTGAGCCGCGTCCCCGTCCGCCGTTCCCGGCTGAAAAGGGTCTCTTCAATAAGCCTACAATCCTCAATAACGTCGAAACCTATGCGAATATCCCCCAGATCATCCTCAACGGTGCTGAGTGGTACGCTTCCATGGGTAAGGATAACTCCAAGGGTACCAAGGTATTCGCACTCGGCGGTAAAATCCATAACACCGGTCTCGTGGAAGTTCCGATGGGTACTACCCTTCGCGAAATCATCGAGGAAATCGGCGGCGGTATCCCCAATGGCAAGAAGTTTAAGGCTGCGCAGGCAGGCGGCCCTTCCGGCGGCTGTATCCCTGCGGAACACTACGATGTCAGCGTCGATTACGACAGCCTCGCAAAAATCGGCTGCATGATCGGTTCGGGCGGTCTCATCGTTCTCGATGAAACAGACTGTATGGTCGATATCGCAAAGTTCTTCCTCCAGTTCACGATGGACGAGTCCTGCGGTAAGTGTACACCCTGCCGTATCGGTACAAAGCGTCTCTACGAAATCCTCGATAAGATTACCAGCGGTAAGGGCGAACCCGAGGATCTCGATAAGCTCGAAGAACTCTGTCAGTATATTAAGGCAAACTCCCTCTGCGGTCTCGGTCAGACTGCGCCGAATCCGGTGCTCTCCACCCTCCGCTTCTTCCGCGATGAGTATATCGCACATATCGTTGACAAGAAATGTCCCGCAGGCGTCTGTAAGGAACTGCTCAGCTTCGTCATCGATCAGGATAAATGTATCGGCTGCGGACTCTGTGCAAAACAATGTCCTGCCGAAGCAATCACCAGAACCGACTATACCCCCGAAGGACACAAGCTCGCTTCGATGGCAATCGACACGACAAAGTGCGTGAAGTGCGGTGCCTGCGTCAGCAAGTGTAAGTTCGGTGCAATCAGCAAGAAATAATAAGGAGGCTTCACAGCATGAGTGATATGGTAAATGTAAAAATTAACGGTCAGGCTGTTGCAGTTCCGAAAGGTTCTACAATCCTCGAAGCCGCCCGTGCCGCAAGCGTAACCATCCCCACCCTCTGTTATCTGAAGGAAATCAACGAGATCGGCGCCTGCCGTATGTGTATCGTTGAGGCAAACGAGGGCAGAGGCTTCCGTTTGGTCGCTTCCTGCGTATATCCCGTTTCCGAGGGCATGGAGATTCTTACCAATTCCCCGAAGGTTCTCGATTCCCGCAGAAAGACAATGCAGCTCATTCTCTCCAACCACGACAGAAAGTGCCTGTCCTGCGTCAGAAGTAAGAACTGTGAACTTCAGAACCTCGCAAATGATCTCGGTATCGAGGATGCAGGCTTCTACGATGGCGCTTCCAATACCTATGCCATCGACCAGACTGCTGCTCATATGTACCGCGATAACAATAAGTGTATCCTCTGCCGCCGCTGCTCCGCTGTTTGTGAGCATACACAGGGTATCGGCGTCATCGGTGCGAACGATCGCGGCTTCTCTACCCACATCGGTTCTGCATTCGAAAAGGGTCTGGGCGAAACTGCCTGCGTATCCTGCGGCCAGTGCATCAACGTATGTCCCACCGGCGCACTCTCCGAAAAAGACTTCATCGAGGATGTCTTTGCTGCAATCGCTGACCCGACAAAGCACGTTGTCGTTCAGACCGCACCTTCTGTTCGTGCAGGTCTCGGCGAATGCTTCGGCAACCCCATCGGCACCAATGTCGAAGGAAAAATGGTTGCTGCACTCAAGCGCCTCGGTTTCGATTTCGTTTTCGATACCAACTTTACTGCTGACCTCACCATCCTCGAAGAGGGTACTGAGCTGATCGAGCGCGTCACAAACGGCGGTACGCTCCCGATGATCACCTCCTGCTCCCCCGGTTGGGTCAAGTTCTGTGAACACTACTATCCCGATCTCATCCCGAACCTCTCCTCCTGCAAGAGCCCGCAGCAGATGTTCGGTGCTGTCGTAAAGACCTACTTCGCAGAGAAGATGGGCTGGGATCCGAAGGATATCGTTTCCGTTTCGATCATGCCCTGTACCGCGAAGAAGTTCGAGATGGGCAGAGAAGATCAGTCTGCTGCCGGTGTTCCTGACATCGACTTCGCACTCACTACCCGTGAGCTCGGCAGAATGATCGACCGCGCCGGTATCGACTTCAATGCTCTGCCGGATGAGAAGTTTGATGATCCGCTCGGTATCTTCACCGGTGCCGGCCTCATCTTCGGTGCAACCGGCGGCGTTATGGAAGCTGCACTTCGTTTTGCTGTCGAGAAGATCTCCGGTGAAACCCTCCCGGCTGATAAGCTCGACTTCAAGGAAGTCCGCGGTACCGAGGCAATCAAGGAAGCAAGCTATACTGTCGGCGATCTCACCGTTAAGGTTGCTGTCGTCAGCGGTCTTGCAAATGCTCGTAAGCTGATGGATAAGATCCGTGCCGGCGAAGCTGACTACACCTTCATCGAGGTCATGGCTTGTCCCGGCGGCTGCGTCAACGGCGGCGGTCAGCCCATTCAGCCTGCATCCGTCCGAAACTTTACTGACCTTCGTGCACTCCGCGCAAAGGCTCTCTATGATCAGGACGCTGCAATGACGCTCCGTAAGTCTCAGGATAACCCTGCTGTGAAGGCACTCTACGACGAGTACCTCGGCGAAATCGGCGGCCATAAGGCGCATGAGATTCTTCATACTACTTATGTCGCTCGTAAAGTAAACTTCTGAGATCTGAATTTCAGGTGAATGACAGCCTGTCCTCGTTCGTTTCGGGGACAGGCTGTTTCTTCCCTTCCGCCAGAAAGGAACCAACGCAATGGAGCTTCAAATCAAAAGCAAATCCGCAAAACGGATGCTTGAACGGCTGGACGGCTTCGATCAGGAAGCCTTCTCCCAGCAGATCGAAAAAGAAAATCTCGGAAATATGGCGATCGCAGAAGGCTTGCTGCTCGGCTATCTCGACAGCTTCTTTACCATCATCAAAGGCCGCGGTATCCTCCTCGACATGACCTACGAAACACTCGACCGCCTCCCGACTGCAATCGCAGAACTCTTTATTTTCCACCGTATGAACGGCGTTTATCAGAATGAACCGGTAAAGCGAATCGGGCTGATCGAAAAGACGCTCGCCGCCTATCTCACGCTCCTCGCTATGAATGAGCACGGCTATTCGATGCGCGTCAGGGATTATCTCAATGACCTACGGAAAGGAAAACAACCCAAACAACCCCTCTGGGCAGAAATGTTCTCGATTATGACCGGCGCACATGGAGAAATCGACCTGCTTCCGGCTTGTGTCATCGCCCACGACCGCACCGGCGGTTATACCTCACGAAACGGACTGCGGCTGAATGCTGCACCGATTGTCGAGGTCTATCAGTACATGACGGGTGTTTCACTCGAAAAATACGGCTTTACACAGATCGAAGTCCGCTGAATCCGATCAAAAAGCTCCGTGCTGTATCTCTCGTACAGCACGGAGCTTTTGTTTTGTCTCCTATCACCGATGATTTCTCATCGGCTCACAAGAAAACTGCCGGACTGCATTGCAGTCCGGCAGTTTGGGGTTATCTTACGAATAGGGATTGATGACGTCAATCAGCTGTGCAATATATTTGAGAATGACAGTTGCATCGCCGACGCTGATGCCGCCCTTTCCGTCACATTCTGCGTTCATAAGACCAAGCTTGGAAATTTCAGCGGTGGTATCTTCTGCTGCATAGCGGCAGAGCAGGATGACATCGGAAATATCCACTTCATCATCACAGTTGACATCGCCATACTTTCCGACGACAGGTCCGTCATTGGAAGTCGAACTGGTAGAAGTCGTTGTTGTGGTGGTCGTAGTTGTAGTAGAAGATGTTGTAGTGGTAGTAGTGGTGGTAGTTGTAGTCGTGGGTGTGGTTGTGATATCGCCGGAATTACCAAGACCGTCTGCCTCTGTGCCATCCGGCTCTTTTCCGTAGTAGAGCTTCTGGTTGATATAAACCGGAACATTCTTGGACATGACTGCACCGGACGCGCCGAGAATATCTGCATTCGAGAAGTCATTGTCTGCATCCCAGCCGCTGCCGTAATCGGGATATACGAATGCGAGGAGAATCTCACACTGATGCATACCCTCGGAAACAGGAAGTGCAGCTCTGCCGTCGGGGAGAGTGACCTCGACATAGTAGATATCGCCATCGTAATGCTGGATCGGAGAAATTTCCGCCGGCTTGACGCCGCTGGAAGCATACATTGCGGACTGGTCACGGTCACAGCGGACGGTGACATTCATCGGATCGGCACCATTCTGCTTCACCTCGCTGAGATCCATGTAATAGCGGAAGGAGATATTATCGACAACTCTTGCCGGCCATGCGGTATGGTTTGTGACCTTAAAGCTGACAGTCATGCCGCTTGCAGAACTTGTTTTTCCTTCGGTCATCACAAAGATCTCCGGATCGTCATGTGCTTCGACAGGCGGGAAATTCGGATCGGGCGAACCGCCGTATTCGTCTACCATACGGCAGAGCATTGCGGTAAAGCCGGCGTTATAGTCGGTTGCAACCTCATTGTTGATATAGTTTCCGCGGTCGTCCTCATAGGATCCATTCGAGCCGGGACCGCCGACGAGTGCACCATACAGAGTATGGCGGCTCATTTCCGGATAGGCTTCGGCATTCTTCCAGGAACCGTGTGCAGTTCTGTGGTGGGGGTTCTTCGGGGAATTCTGACCGTAGCCGACAACATAGCTGCGGTTTGCAGGGTTATCGCCGAGGGTATAGTTGATCTGTTCTTCCGCGAATTCGAAATACTTCGCTGCATCAGCAGTATCCTTAAAGATGGTATCTGCTGCGACACAGGCGATAAATGCTGCGGTATTCGCATAGCGCAGGCAGCCCCAGTCGGTCAGCCAGCGCAGTCCGCCGTCAATAATCTTTGCTTCCTCACCATTGACCCAGCGATCGAGATGCTTCTTGACATGCGCCGTCTGTTCACCGGTATTGATCGCGTAGAGAAGCATTGCGCCCTGCATGGTATCATCCCAGCAGTGACCCCAGCCATATGCGAGCACATCGCCTTCGCCAAGCATTTTTCCGAGATTGGGGATATAGCTTTTCGCGTCCGCGAGATAGCCGTCATCCTTGGTTGCGAGGTAGAGCCAGTTTGCGGAATAGAACAGCTCATCATAGAAATGGGAAGAACGATAGAAGCCGCCTGCCGCCGCATTGGTCAACGCATAAACATCATCACTCGGATCGGACGCTGCCATATCATAGAGATGCTTTGCGTGTTCAAGATAGCCCGCGCGCTTGGTTTCATCAATTCTGCCTTCGAGCGCGAGATAGCCGGAAGCGAGTGCGGCAGCCATCTCACCGAGAACACAGGAGCTTCCGCCGGAAACCTTTGTGACTTCACGTGCAGATTCGATGCTGGTACCGCTGTCAGCCATACCGTATTCATACAGCTCGACAGGACCCCACCATGTATGGTCAACAGTACCGTTTCCGATCTGGATGACGACTTCCGTGCCGAGATCACAAGCTGCGAAATAGTCGAGCACATATTCCAGATTGTTGACATAATTCTGCATCTCGCCGTATTTTTCAACGCCATCGGGATACTGATAAAGGCCCCAGGCGAGCATGGACGCGGAATAAGCCATCGGCAGATTGAACTTTGCGTGGTCACCGGCGTCATACCAGCCGCCGTTGATTTCATCGGTTACGATCGAATCTCCGCGCCATTCGACACGGTTCCATTCAGGCAGAACGCCTGCCTGCTGACACTCATAGAAAAAGAGTGATTTCTGGAGTGCCTCCGCATAGTTCTGAGAAGCAGCGGAAGCGGTAGGTGCATGATTGGATGTGATGGGGAGTGCGGTACATAAGCACGATGCCATCACCAACGCACCGACACGGTGTTTGCGATACATATGGATAACCTCCCTTTTTTCTTGCGCTTGTACATGGTACATCTGCACAAGCTTTACCTTTTCATTATGCCATATGAAACGGAAAATGTCAAGCAATTTCTGAAAAAAGCCGGTCAGAATCCATACATCAAACGCGTGTGACAGGGCGGATACCGATACCATATAGGATATATCCGATAGAATTTAAACACAGTATATGTGTTTTCTTATAACACCTATCAAAAGAATCCTATTTGCTTTTTTAGAAGTTATATGCTATAATAAGGTCAATGAAGGAAATGAACAACAACACACGCTGCAACGTGTTTTGAAATGCTTTTCAGTTCGGAAAAGCGCCCCTGCTGCATGAGCAGTATTTCATGCAGACTTTACTAATGTTCCCCCTAAAGTGGTGCGTCGGGTGTGATCACCCACATCCGATGCCCACTACTTTTTTTATATATATGGACATATACAAATCAAACTCCGTGCCGGACGATTCATCCGACACGGAGTTTTCGTTTTATTCCGCCATTGTCAGCGAAAGCATGGTTCCGCCGGTTGCCTCCAGAAAGACCGCCGGCGTAAGGATAATTTCCGAACCCAGCCGTCCGCCGCTGATAAAGATCTCCTCGTACTGCTGCGCCGAAGCGTCGAGAAAACAAGGATAATCCTTCTTCATCCCGATTGCGGTACAGCCGCCGCGGATATAGCCCGTAACCTTCTGGATATCCTTGACTGCTACCATTTCGACGGATTTTTCGCCTGCGGCAGCGGCAGCTTTTTTCAGGTCGAGTGTTGCTGTTCCCGGAAGCACAAACGCATAATACCCGCCGCTCTTTCCGTGACAGATCAGGGTTTTAAACGTCTGTTCGGGAGACTGGCCGAGCTTTTCGGCAATCTGAATCGCGTCGTGGAATTCGTCACATTCGTAAAATTCACAGCGGTGCGGAAGCTTTTTCTGCTCCAGTATCCGCATGGCATTGGTTTTCTGTTGCTGTTTCGCCATTTCTTCGTTTCCTTTCCGTTTCATAACCGGCACATCCATCCTCGTCCGGCGGAGGAAAAGCACCGTTTTTATGCAGAATCGCATGAAAACGGTGCTTTCTTCAAGATTCAATCAGCATTTTACGCGTGTAAGCCATGCTGCGGCAAGCTCCAATGCTTCATACAGATTTCCGCGTTCAGCTTTCTGTGTAATTGCCTGCATCGGATTCAGCTGTTTATCCGTTTTCATCAGATAGCACTGAATTGCATTCGCCATGGAAACCTCATGCTCGCTCGTTTCGGAGATCACGTTCATCATCACAACATATTCATTCGCCATGCTGCCATAATAAATCGTCTTTCCACAGCGTACTACCGGCCGTGTTTTATAAGTCATATATTGCTCGTTCATCGCAATTCGCCCCTTTTCTTTCTGAATCGGAATTTACCAGGTCATTGTAAACTCCTTGTCGGTTTCGTCGTAGATCTGCATATTCCGGATCAGGGTTTCAACATATGCTTTCCGACACTTGAACGACAGATTGTCATTCACAGCGATATAAGCCTGCATACCGCCGGCGTCATAGAATTTTACATTATAAGCGCGTGTACCATCCTGACGTTCAAGCTGGATCGATACCATCGGCTCGCTCGGAAGCGTTACCTCCTCCAGCACAATTTCTTCTGCGGAGGTTTTCAGCAGGTACGTATAGAGCTTACGGAACCGCTCTGTATCTGTCAGCTTTCCGTTGCAGGTCACAAGATAATTCTCCTGCTCATCACCCACGCCCTCGAAATCCAGCTTCAGATCGCCTGCCTCATAGATCAGTCTTCCGATATCCCAGACATAAGTCTCGACAACAATCTTCGATGTGATATCGCCCGGCTCTACGTCTTCAAACAAGGTATTTTCCTGATTAAAGCCATAGATACAATCTGTACCATCGAGATAGCCATAGTAGCGAAGCTCGGTTGTACCATCGCTGAGTGCTGCTTCATAGGTATTACCCAAACGGAAGACCAGTGTATCGCCCTGATCGGTTTTCACGGTGACGCGTACAAACGGGTCATCCAGTCCGCATTTTTTCATCTCCGCTTCGGTCGGGAACGGTGTCAGCACTTCGGATGCGGTCAGCCCGAATAAGCCATGGGTCAGACCGGCGGATTTTTCTGCATTCAGCAGGGAACGAACCGGCTCTACCATGATATGTGCCGCAGAAGAACCGCCGTTGAGGTCGAGATGATAGAAATCATCATAGGACAGATGGATATCATAATCCAGATCTTTACGCTCCAGCAGTACATCTTCAACGACAGTGTCATCATCCTCTGCCAAAGCTTCGGTCACAGTGGTACCGAGATAGCTGATCAGCGGCTCACGGTACTTCTCCACATTCGTGGAGGGTACCGCATATACCGTTCCCAGATCATCTGCCATACAAAGATAGCTCAGTGACGTATCGGGAGAGATATCTCCGATCAGGAATTCCACATTCTCCTGGCCATCCACCTGGAATGTCACGGCGATCGGCTGATCCAGACCATATTTCGCAAGATCTTCCTGCGGTGTTCCGGTCTGGATGGTACGCGACGCAGAAACCGTAGAAGAACGGGTTGCGAGTGTACGGATCGTGATCGTATCCATCGGCAGGCTTTCGTAGGCATCCAGATAATAGTTTGCGATTTCCTTTGTATATTCGTTGCCATCGGCATCGACATCCTGAACTTCTTCCATTTTACGGGTTGCGGTATATGCATCGCCGTCTTTTGGGGTAACCGTAATCTTGCTGATATCATCGCTGTTCGCGATTTCCCAAAGCAGTATGCTTTCTTCCTCGCCGTCACCCGAATGTTCATCCGGATTCTCCTCCGGCTCGGTCAGCTTCAGGACTGCAAGCCCGCCGCCGAGTAACGCAAGGATACCACAGCCTGCAAAAATACCTTTGAGGGTTTTATTCATCTATTTCTTCTCCTTATATAGACAACAACGCCAAGAACTGCTACGATCAGCGGAATGATAAAGATCACGACTGTACGGAGCATTGCAAGCTGTGCCTCAGTAACGGTAATTGCTGTGGCATTGAGCGACTTGTCGGCGACCGTAATCACATTCTCCTTACCGGCGAGTGCATTGACGATCGTCACAAAGTAATCGGTGTTATTATAAGCGCTGGTCTGTGTCACATAGTAATCCAGCAGCCATGCAGAACCGAATGCAATCAGTGTACTGGTGCGCTGTTCGTTGTCTACATTAAAGTTCTGTGTTGCGGCAACTGCGAGATTGAACGAACCGGTCTCGGCAGTGCTCTCATCAAATTCCTCGGAACCGGTCAGCGGATAGAGGAATGCGGTTTCAGCAGTCGTCAGCAGCGGTTTTGTCGTTCTGCCGGAGTTCGTTTCAAAGAGACATTCGATCGGACGACAGAGCGGTGCAACCAACGGAAGCTTATCGGTTGCGAGCGCAGAAGAATAGTCAGTGAACTGGAGGGTTGCAACTGGAATCTTCTGGAGCATACCGAGTGCGGTCTGAACATACTGTGCGGACGCGGTATCGCCCTCGTAGATAACATGATCATCGACTGCAAGACCCCATGTTTCGAGGAAAGAATCGAGATTCGGGGTTTCCTTCTGATAGATGCTTGCGAAATAGATGAGCTGTCTTCCGTACTCACCGTTGTTATAGAGGAAGTCATTGATCTTCTGGATCTGTGCTTCGGTGAGGTCGTTGTTCGGTGCACAAAGCACTGCAATCTGATATGCAGCCGGATCCAGCGCCTCCATTGCGAGATCAACTTCAGTATACTGATAGTTATTCTTTTCGAGAAGCTCCATCATGCCCTGGAAGCTGTAAGACTCATTCTGGTAGTAGATAAAGCCTGCGCCTGCCTTACTGAGGACTGCGACATTCACAGGATTGAGGTCTGTAACGCCCATGATTGCGGAAAGGAGGGACTTTTCACCCTTAAAGGTGTAGTTATTGACATACTGATAGGTTGCATAGTCAATGCTCTGTTCGTTTGCAATCAGGTCGCTGAATGCAACAACACGCTGGAGCGTATCGGTTGCGACAACGACATCGCCCTGTGCGAAGTCACCGTTATACTTTTCGGTATATTTCTTAACGGTTTCAGGGTTCTTTGTCATATCGACATAGGAAACGCTGATATGACCATTGGATTCGGTGCGGAAGCGGGTGAGTGTTTCCGAAAGCACCTTGAGCTTGCTGTTTTCGAGGAAATAGCTTTCCTCTGCCATTACAACGATGTCAATATCGGTATCGAGCTGATTGAGATAGGTAATGGTCTCCTCGCTGATCTCGTAGAGACCGCTGGAGGTCAGGTCGATATTCCAGTTGAAGCGTTTATCCATCACGCCGCAGACCACATTTGCCATGACCACAATCGCAATCACAACCACAGTAATGACGGTCGCAAGCGATCCGTACTTCATTTTCTTCAGCCGCTTGACACGATTCAGCGCACGTTCCTTTTCTTCTTCCGGCGTCCGCTCTTTTTTCGATTTCTTTTTGGATGCTTCCTCGGAAATCACTGCATCCGATTCAGCAGCAGTTTCTGTTTCGATTTCAGTTTCCGCAGCCGCAATTTCTTCTTCGGACTGCGGTGTCAGGTTCTTTTCCTCTTTTTGTTTGCTCATATCGAATGCCCCTCCTTAGCTCCAGCGTCTCCGCTCGAAAATGCGGATTGTCAGATAGTTGAAAACAAAAGCAACGCTGAGATAGAATACTACGGTCGAGACATTGAACAGACCGCAGGTGATTGCGTAATACTTATTGTAGAATGAAAGCACGCCAAGTAAGTCGGCAAGCCATTCTACCTTCACGAGATTCTTGATGACATCAATCATATACAGTGCCATCAGTGCGATAAAGGTCAGAATGAATGCAGCAATCTGGTTTTCATTGAGTGCGGACAGGAAAACGCCCACAGAAATGAATGCCATACCCAAAAGCAGCAGCGCTAAAAAGTTCGAGAAGACAATGCCCCACTCGACCTGACCGAAGCCGCTCATGATGACTGCATACACAAATACCATCGACAGCGCAATTGTATAGAGCGTCACAGCTGCAAAATACTTACCGAATACAATTTCACCGAGGCTGACCGGTGCGGTCAGGAGTCCCTGTTCAGTTTTCTGTTTTTTCTCCTCCGAGAAAAGACGCATCGTCAGAACCGGAATCAGAATGACGCAAATCAGGAACATACTCTGGAACATACCCGACATATCCGTGGTCGCCGCAACAAGGCTCGTTGCATAGAAGAAGTATCCCAAGAAAATCCAGAATACTGCAAGAAAAATATATGCGATACTCGATGTGAAGAACGCACCGACCTCGCGTCTGTAAATCGCACCCATTATGCTTCTTCCTCCTTCTTCTCCTCGGTTTCATCGGCGGTCTGTGCATCTGCTGCCGCTCCATCGGAATCGTTTTGTTCCGCCGGCTGCTCGATGACAAGTCCTTCGCCCATGGTAATCTTCAGGAACACATCCTCCAGCGTCATTTCTGCGGACTTCAGAGAAAGCAGCGGCCAGTTATTTTCGCGCAGAATCTCGAACAGCTCATAACGGATATCCTGACCCGCCTTCGCCTCGAGTTCATACTCGTATACGCCTTCCTCACGCTCCATATCGGCACGGCAATACTTGATGCCGGTAATATTCCGGAGCTTCTTGACGATTTCTTCACGCGGACCTGCAATTCTTGCGATCACACGGTGGTCGGTCGAAACATTCTTCGAGAGATTATCCGTTGTGTCATGTGCTGCGATCTGACCATGATTGATAATGATAATCCGGTCGCATACCGCCTGAATCTCGCTCAGGATATGGGAGGAAAGGATGACCGTATGGTTCTTTCCGAGTTTTTTGATGAGGGTACGGATTTCAAGAATCTGTTTCGGGTCAAGACCGACAGTCGGCTCGTCCAGAATCAGTACCGGCGGATTGCCAATGAGTGCCTGTGCCAGTCCGACACGCTGCTTATAACCTTTCGAAAGATTCTTGATGATACGCTCCTTGACATCCAGAACCTTGCACAGTGCCATAACCTCATTGAGATGCGCCTTACGCGGCAGCTTGCATTTTTTCAGGTCATAGATATAATTCAGGTATCCCTTTACCGTCATATCGAGATACAGCGGCGGCAATTCCGGCAGATATCCGATATAGGATTTCGCCTGGATCGGGTTTTCAAGAATATCAACGCCGTTAATGAGCGCCTGACCGGAGGTAGAGGAGATATAACCGGTCAGCATATTCATTGTTGTGGACTTTCCGGCACCGTTCGGCCCTAAGAATCCAAGAATCTCTCCGTCCTCAACGGTGAAGCTGATGTCATTGACTGCGTGTTTGTCACCATAATGCTTTGTCAAGTTCCGCACTTCAATCATTGCATTCATTCCTTTCAGTTATAGAGTATCATTCTATCTTCAGAGATAGTTTATATTTTACATACCGGATGTGACAACTGCGTGTCAGCGGTACGAAAATTATTCAAATGTCCGACGCATCGCAATATCCGTCCGGATCTGTGCCGCAAGCTCGTCAAACCCGGAAAACTTCCGTTCCGCCCGAAGAAAGCGGGAAAGCCGTACCGTCAGCATCTTTCCTGACAGTTCGCCGTTCCAGCCAAGCAGATGGGTTTCCGCAAGCGGTCGTTTTTCTGTTTCTGTAACAGTCGGTCTCAGCCCGATATTTGTAATCGCCGGAATCTCCATGCCGTCTATTTCCGCAACCGATGCATATACACCGCGTTTCGGCACACATTGGAATGGTTTCAGCGCCTGGTTCGCGGTCGGGAAACCCATGGTGCGTCCCAGTGCATTTCCGCGGATCACTTCCGAATATACGGTATAATCGGTTCCAAGGAGCCGGTTTGCCGTTATCATCTCGCCTTCTTCGAGCAGCACCCGAATCCGGCTGGAAGAAATCGGCTGTTCTGATTTGTCACAAAGCTTCGGGACGATGATTGTCTGAAACCCAAGCAGCTCGCCGAACCGCCGTAAATCTTCGGTATCACACGCCGCGCGGTATCCGAAGCGATAATCTTCACCGCATACCACTGCATTCGTATGTAAGCGTTCACAAAGTATTTTCTGACAAAACGTCAGTCCATCCAGCATACTGTACGAAGAAAAATCCAATGCCGTCACAGAATCCGCACCGCTTTCCTCCAGCAATTTCTGCTTTTGGCGCGTATCGTAGATATAACGCAGCGATTTCTCCTGCTTTTGCGGCATCGTTTCCGCAGAAAAGGTGACTGCATGACAAACACCCAGCGATGCCGCTGCGGCGATCACACTGCGATGTCCCAGATGCACGCCGTCAAACAATCCGAGTGCTGCCGCGACAAACGGCTGACCGGAATGGTTGGTTTGTGCTGTCACAGTAACATTCACCTCTCAAAATTTTTAAATACACGAAGAAGCCCCTGCTGGTTATCCGCTTCCGCCAGTCCGATAAACTGTGCATCCGCACCGTGAATCCGGTAACGTACCGCGCCAGCCGTCAGCCCATGCACCCGCGTCAGATCGAGCTTGACGCCGTTCTGATAGAGTCTGGTCTGTGTTTCGTTGAGCCGCAGCAGCGGTAAGTCCGAAAACAGCTTTTCTGTCGGCAGTATCAGGTCATCCATCCGTTCTTCTGCCATTGCAGCTCCGACTTCTTCGAACGTATGGCAGTCCGAAAGCTCCAGTCCGCAGGCTGCTGTCCGGATCAGAGAAGTCATACAGCATCCGCATCCAAGCATCTGACCGATATCGTGCAGCAGCGTCCGGACATAGGTTCCCTTTCCGCAGGTAATCTCCATCATGCCCGTACCCGTTTCCGCATCATACCGCGTCAGCTTCAGCGCATATACCGTCACAGGTCTTGCCGGACGTTCGATGACTTTTCCCTCGCGTGCGAGGTCATACAGTCGTTTGCCGTTGATCTGGACAGCCGAATACATCGGCGGAATCTGGAGAATATCCCCTTGAAACCGCGGAAGAATATCCAAGATTTCTGTTTCCGAAACCTGTGCCGGATTCGTTTCGATCACCTTGCCGCTGATGTCCTGTGTATCGGTCACCGTTCCCAGCAGAAAGCCTGCGGCATAGCATTTCGTTTCGTTCGGCAGGATATCACACGCCTTTGCCGCAGTACCCACCAGCACCGGCAAAACGCCCTCTGCCATCGGATCCAGCGTACCGGTATGGCCGAGCCGGCGGATTTTTAAGATGCCTCTGAGTTTTGCGATCACATCGAAGGATGTAAAGCCCTGCGGCTTATACATCGCCAAAATCCCGTTTCTCATCATGCATCCAGCATCGCTTCCGCGACTTCCATCAGCATCTGACAGACAGCTTCCGGTTCGCCTTCATAAATGGAACAGCCGCCCGCTTTGACATGGCCGCCGCCGCCGAAATGACTGCATATCGCAGAAACATCCGCATTCTCACCGGCACGCATGGAAACACGGTATTCTCCGTTTTCCTGCTGTTTCACCGTAATACCGACCTCGACGCCAAGAATCTGCATCGGGAGATTTGCCATACCGTCCGTTTCTTCCTTTGTGACCGAAAGCTCCGTCATCCAGACAGCCGGCAGGTAAATCAGTGCAACCTTTCCGCTTTCGGAAATCCGCATCTGTTCCATCAGTCGGGCGTCCATACGGATTCTGCCGTGCGACTTCAGATCGAACAGCTCACGATTGATTTTCGCATACGGAAGATCCGGGAACTGTCGTTTCATTTCTGCGACTGCTGCGAAAGCGTCCGCACCGGCATTGCTGAATTTGAAACAGCCGGTATCGGTTGCAATACCAATATACAGACAGCGCACCATCTGTTCCGTCAGCGGAATCCGGTTTTCCGCCAGCAGACGAAACATCATTTCACACGCAGCGGATGCGTCGGGACTCCAGAAGTTCTCTTTCGCATACCCTGTATTGGAAATATGGTGGTCAATACACAGGGCGATTTCACAATCCGGATATTCGTCATTGAGTGCACCAAGCAGACCGCGATCCGCAACATCCACCGATACAAAGCATTTCGGCGGAAAGTCTTCAAATTCCACACCCTCTGTAAGGGATTCGTACATCGCGGGAATCGGATCTCCGCAGCAGACTATTGAACGGATTCCCATATCCTTCAGCAGCAGATGCAGGGCATAGCCGCCTCCGATACAGTCACCGTCCGGAGAGCGGTGGATGAAAATATACACATCTTCCAATTCTTTCAGCTTCGCCAGTGTTTCTCCGGCGGATAATGTCTTCATCTTTCATCTCCTTTCGGAAATCTCTTTCCCATTCCAATCCATCGGAACACAAAAGACGAGATACGACCTGTGTTCCCGTATTCGCTCAGAATAAATCGTCCAGATCATCAAAATCTGTTTCAGCAGCAGCCTCCGCATTCATACGGTCAATCGGCGCACCGCCATACAATCCCAAGCCATTGAGTTTTTCGCTGATATCCGCCGCATATGCGATCGAATCATCCGCGATAAAATGCAGCTCCGGCGATTTTCTAAGCCCCAGCCGCGAAAACAGCTCTCTCCGGATATATCCGGCTGCGGAGCGAAGACCGGCACAAGAAGCTTTTGCTTCCTCGATTCCGTTCATGCTGGACACATAGATCTTGCAGTGACCCATATCACCCGCAAGCTCTACGCGTACAATCGACAGCATCGGTGCAATCCGCGGATCCTTGAGTGTCGGCAGAATTGCCGTCAGCTCGCGCATAATATCTTCCTGCACCCGGCCAATCTTAAAGCTTGCCATAGAAATTCTCCTTTATTGCGGCAATCGGTTGATTGCCCCAGCCCTCAGAGCTTAATGGTGCCGTTGGGGTCGGGGTTATAATAATCACCGCTGGTATCTGTTTCGTTGAAGAAGCCTTCTTCGTCAAAAATCTCTTCCTGTTCTTCGTCGTTGACAGAAATTTCACCTGTTACAATGCGCTTTACCGTATCGAAGAACATAATATCAATCGGTCCGAGTTCTTCCCATGCCAGCGCTTCGTTACAGTATTGAATCATATCGGCTGTACTCATTCTCTGATTCGCCATCATTGTTCCTCCTTCATTCTGCGGAATGTGGTTCCGCATTGCAGATTTTATAACCGGAGTCCGCTTTTGGACTGCCGGATTTCAAGTCTTATGACTCGCGGTATTCCTCGATGGTATAGGCTTCGAGAATATCGCCTTCCTTGATGTCCGCATATTTTTCGAGCGATACACCGCATTCATAGCCGCTTGCAACTTCCTTGACATCATCCTTGAAACGGCGCAGGGAATCAATCTTATCGTCCGCTACAATAATACCGTCGCGTACAACACGAATCTGACAGTTGCGGTTTACCTTTCCGTCGAGGACATAACAGCCTGCTGCCGTTCTGCCGTTGATGCGCCAGACCTGACGGACTTCCACGCGTGCGTTCTGGATTTCGCGGAATTTCGGTGCCAGCATACCCTTCATTGCGGTTGTGATTTCCTCGATTGCATCATAGATGATGCGGTAGAGACGGATATCGACACCGTCACGCGCTGCGGTTTCTGCTGCAACAGGCATCGGACGGACATTGAATCCGACGATAATTGCATTGGACGCGGTTGCGAGCATGACATCGCTCTCGGAGATTGCACCGACCGCACCGTGAATGACCTTGACGCGGACTTCCTCGTTTGTAAGCCGCTCCAGCGACTGTGTAACCGCTTCGACAGAGCCCTGTACGTCTGCCTTGACGATAAGCGCAAGCTCCTTCATCTCACCCTCGGCAATCTGTGAGAACAGATTATCGAGCGTAACCTTATGATACGAACGGAACTGTTCTTCCTTCGCTTCATGCTTTCTCTGTTCCACCAGTTCTCTTGCCAGACGCTCGTCTTCTACGGCATTGAAGATATCGCCGGCACTGGGAACTTCTGCGAGACCGGTGATTTCCACAGGTACGGAAGGACCTGCTTCTTTCACGACCTTGCCCTTATGGTTCGTCATAACACGCACCTTACCGACAGCAGTACCTGCGATGATGACATCACCCGTATGGAGCGTACCGTTCTGGACAAGAATCGTAGCGATCGGGCCGCGTCCCTTGTCAAGCCGCGCCTCGATGACAGTACCCTTTGCACGGCGGTTCGGATTTGCTTTCAGCTCTCTGACCTCCGATACCAGCAGTACATTCTCCAGCAGTTCATCAATACCCATACCGGTCTTTGCGGAAACCGGTACACAGATCGTGTCGCCGCCCCACTCTTCACAGACCAGCTCATGCTCGGTCAGCTGCTGCTTGATGCGCTCAGGGTTTGCGCCTTCCTTATCCATTTTATTGATTGCGACAATAATCGAAACGCCTGCCGCCTTTGCATGGTGGATGGATTCAATCGTCTGCGGCATGATACCGTCATCCGCTGCGACAACGAGGATTGCGATATCCGTGATATTCGCGCCGCGCGCACGCATGGATGTGAATGCTTCATGTCCGGGGGTATCTAAGAACGTGATGGTCTTTCCGTCATGCTTGACCTGATATGCACCGATATGCTGGGTAATACCGCCCGCCTCGGACGCGGTGACGTTCGCATGGCGGATGCAGTCGAGAATCGAAGTCTTACCATGGTCAACGTGACCCATAACGACGACGACCGGACAACGCTCTTCCAGCATTTCCTCCGGATCTTCCTCATCGGTAATGAGACGCTCCTCGATGGTGACAATAACCTCGTGTTCGACCTTTGCACCCAGTTCTTCAGCGACCAGAGATGCGGTATCGAAGTCAATTTCTTCGTTGATGGTTGCCATAACGCCGAGTCCCATCAGCTTTTTCATGACATCGCGCACCTGAACTTTCAGACGGGATGCAAGCTCGCTGACGACAATCACATCGGGAATCATGACCTTGAGCTGCTGTTTTCTTGCACGCTCAAGCTCTAAACGCTTCAGCTTTTCTGCCTCCGACTCGCGCATCTTACCGGAATGCTGCTGACGATTTCTCTGCTGGGACTTCTGGGTAATTTTCTGTTTCTTCGCGGAGAGGTGGTCATTCTTTCCGCCTCTGCCCTGCGGTGCGATCTGCTCATAGCGTTCATTATACTTATCGAGATCCACATAGGTTCCGCGCGTATCAACCGTATGACGCTGCTGGCTGGGCTGGACTTCCTTTGTGGACGCAAAATCGACCTGAAGCTTTGCCTTTTCGCCGCGTTCCTGTGCTTTCGCAGGCTTCTTCGGCGTTTTCTGCATCACAGGCTTTTCCTGCGGCTTGACAGCAGCAGCCTGCTTTGCAGCCGCTGCCTTTTCCTCAGCAGCCTTCTGTGCAGCAGCACGTTCCTTTTCTGCCCGTTCCTTTTCCGCCTGTGCTTTTTCGGCAGCAGCCTTTTGTGCGGCACGCAGTTGTTTTTCCTTTTCCTGCTGTGCACGGCGTTCGCGGTTCTTTGCAGCCTTTTCCTGCTGCTGTTTTTCGTAGAACGCAGCCTTTTCTCTTGCACGCTGTTCAATCATAGCCGCGGTCAGTACACGCGGTTTTTCCGGTGCTTCTGCGGCAGCAGGCGCAGAAGCCGCGGATGCGGCAGTTTCCGGAGCGGCAGCAGTTTTTGGCTGTTCGGGCTGCGGTCTGGTCTGCTCAGCGGACTCCTGTACTGCGACAGGCGTTTCCCGTACTTCAGACTTTGCCTTTTTCGGCTCGTCAGCTTTCTTCGGTTCTGCTGTTTTCTTCGGTGTTTTTTCTGCCTTTGCGGGCTTTTCGGTTTTTTCGACACGCTGCGGTTTTACGGCAGTCGGCTTTGCGGCAGCAGTCTTTTCTTCCTCTGCTGCATGATGTACAGCCGTACCGCGATTCGCAAAATACTGATCAAAATTTTCTACCTGCTGACTCTGCGAACATTTTTCGAGCAGATAATTCATTTCTGCGTCGGTAATGCTGGCAGAGGGCTTACGGCTTTTGCCGTCCAGCTCCTTGAGCTGATCCGCCAAATCCTGTGCAGAGAGATTGAGATCTCTCGCAAAATCACTGAGCTTAACCTTTGTTGTTGGCATAGGCAATACCCCCTTCGGTTTTTAAACGGAACTTATAAAAACTCCTGTTGCACGGAATTTTCATAAGGTTTACGCATCATTCGTTTTCTCGGGCAGCAGCTCCAGCAGCTTGCCGGAAAAGCCCGAATCACATACGCCGAATACGGCGGTTCGTTTCCGGAAATACATCGCAAGCGCATCCATTGTCAGATCGAGCTTACGTGTCGGCACCTCCCGACAGCAAAAACAGATTTCTTTTTCTGTTTTCGGAGAAATATCTGCCGCAAGCAGAATACACATGACCTGACCACGCGCTGCCGCATCCTTGACTGCGTCAAATCCCAGCAGCAGCTTTCCGGCGCGTCTGCATATCGTAAGCAGTGAAATCACACGCTGCGGAAGCACCTCAGCCATTTTGATTTCCCTCCGCTTCCTGCATTGCCGTACGGAGTGCCGCATACACTTCCCCGGAAATCTGACAGGAAAATGTTTTTTCGAGCCGGCGGGCTTTCTGTGCCTTTTCGAGACATTCCGTCTGCGGACAAATATATGCACCGCGGCCTGATTTTTTGCCTGTAACGTCCAGACAAATCGCACCATCGGGCTGTTTCACGACGCGGATCAGCTCGCGCTTCGGCTTCATCTCACCGCAGCCCAGACACATCCGCATCGGTATTTTCTTCGGTGTCATGCTGCATCGCTCCTTTCTCAAATTCCTCGGAACGATTATTCCGCAGCTGCCTCACCGGCAATTTCAATCACTTCATCTTCCGCGTCCTCTGCCTCAGATTCTTCCACAGCCGGATATTCCGGCTTAATATTAATCTTATATCCCGTCAGCTTTGCGGCAAGCTTTGCATTCTGACCTCTGTTGCCGATTGCAAGCGAGAGGTACTGATTCGGGACAATCACCGTTGCGGTACGGCTGTCATCCTCAGCCAGTGTGGTAGAGATGACGGTTGCCGGCGCCAGCGCACGGGTAATGAATTCTGCCGGATCATCCGAATACGGGATGATGTCGATTTTCTCGCCGTGCAGCTCCTTTACCACAGATTCAATTCTCGAACGATGCGGGCCGATACAAGCGCCGACTGCATCGACATTCGAATTGACGGAACAGACGGCAACCTTCGAACGGAAGCCGGCTTCTCTTGCGATGGCACGAATCTCAACCGTACCGTCGCTGATTTCCGGTACCGCGAGTTCGAACAGTCTGCTGACCAGACCTCTGTCGATACGGGAGATCCGGACAATCGGTTTCTTTTCCTTATTGACGATTCCGGTGACATAGACCTTTACCATCTGACCTTCCGTCAGTGTTTCGCCCGGAATCTGTTCATTCCGCGAGAGATAGAGCTCGGTTTTATCATATTCAACTGTTACGGTACCTCTGCCGGGTTCGACCTGTGTGACCTTTACCGTAATGATCTGTTTTTCCTTCGACTCGAACTTCTCCATCATCTGGATGCGGTTAATGGTACGGAGGTCGCCGCGGATGGTCTGTTTTGCGAACTGTGCAATACTTCTTCCGAATTCCGCCGGATCGAGCGGACATTCCACAAGATCCCCTTCTTCACAATCCGGATCCCGAAGCTTTGCTTCCTCCATCCCGACCTCATATGCAGTCAGCGGCTGGCCGCTGACGACACATTTCTTCATGTAAATATCAAACTGATGGGTAGCGGGATTGATCTCCACACGGATATCATCCTCCTCCGCATACGGATACGCTTTTTTGGCTGCCTTCAGCATTGCTGTTTCGACCTTTTCCACCAACAAAGCCTGCTCCACGCTGTTCTCGCACTGCAAAGCGGCGAGTGCTTCAAAGAACCCTTCGTTCATGATTCAAGTACTCCTCTCGTAATCTGTAATCCGTTTCGGTTATTCCGTCTCACCGCGTTCTGCGCGGCTGACCTCTTCCTCATCGAAATCGGCAAGGCGGACGAATGCTGCCTGACTGAGCGGCAGCGTAATTTCCTGTTCTCCGACGGAGACCGTGATATTTTCGCGGTCACAGCCGCAAAGCATACCGACAATTTCGCGTTCACCTGTTTCGAGGGGGCGGATACAGCGTACCCGTACCTTACTTCCCTCACAGGCATCAAAATGGGTTTCCCGAATCAGTTCCCGTTCGAGACCTGCCGAACCGACTTCCAGCGTATAGGTCTGGGCAATCGGGTCGGTTTCGTCCAGCAGCTTATTGAGCGGACGCGTCACCTTTTCACAGTCGGTGATATTCACCGGTCTGTCCATATGGTCGAGAAATACGCGCAGATACCACATCGCGCCTTCCTTCTCAAACCGCACATCCCAGACAATCAGCCCCTGCTCCTCGGCAATCGGCTGTACCATCTCGTACACGCGGCTTTCGGTGTTGCCAAACTTTTTAATTTTCATGGCGGCTCCTTTGCATTCTCTTTGACATAAAAGAAAGACCGGAGGGTTTCCGGTCTTTCTTTCTATCATCATTACGTGTTATATTTTACCACATTTCCGTAAAAAATGCAAGTCTTTTCGTGCCGCGACATCATTTTTTCGCACCCTGCACAATTTCGCTTCCGGCTTTCCGCTGCATTTTTCACATCTTTTCCAACTGTGGTTCAGATCACGCCATACTGCTCGCGATATGCGCACATCTGCGGCAGATATGCCTTTCCGTCTACGACATCATGTTCGATCGCGTCGATAATATCGCTCATCGTTACAATCGAATAAACATCAATGCCGAATTCTGCCTTAACTTCCTGTACCGCAGATTTCTCGCTCTGGAGTCCGCGCTCCTGACGGTCTACGGTAATAATCATGCCGGCAATATCGACATTCGCAACGGATTTCAGCTTCGGATGGACTTCTCTGAGTGCCTTTCCCGATGTCATAACATCTTCAATCAGCACAACCTTTGTACCATCCTCCAGCTTCGAGCCGACAATCATACCACCCTCGCCATGATCCTTGACCTCCTTACGGTCATAGGCATAACCGACTTCGACACCATGGTTCTTCCAGAGTGCGATGGACGCTGCTGCTGCGAGCGGAATGCCCTTATATGCCGGTCCGAACAGCACATCTGCCTGAATCCCATGCTCCTGCATACAAGCCGCATAGTATTCTCCCAGCCGGCAGAGCTGTTTTCCGGTCTTATAGTTTCCCGTGTTGATGAAATAGGGGGCTTTTCTGCCGCTCTTGAGTGTAAAATCACCGAATGTCAGTACACCGCATTCCGCCATAAAACGAATAAATTCTTCCTTGTAGGTCATGATACTTTCCTCCGCCTTCTGCATTATGATTCCTGATATTCCCGGATACGGCGGCGGGTTTCCGCCTCTCCGAGTACACGGCTGATTTCCCAGAGATCAGGCGAATTCTGTCTTCCCGTCAGTGCAACTCGAATCAGGTTGCTGACATCCACAATACTGCCCTTATATTCCTCCGGATTCTTCTTGAACTTCTTGACCTGAACCGCATACCCCATTTCTTCGGTAATTTCCTTCACCTTTCCGAACCATGCTTCGGGGGTATCCGCAAAATCCAGGGTATTGAGATATCGTTCGAGAATTGCCTTTTTATCCTCCGGCGAGATTCTCTCCGGACATTCGTCCTCGCGTACAAAGGTTTCGCTGTCATAGAACGAAAGGAATTTTGCTGCCTGTGCCCAGCTTCCGTAGTCTTTTCTCGGCTTATCGCCGCCTCTGCCGACGGAAATCGCACCGCGGAAGAATTCCGGATCTGCTTCCATGCGTGCCGCGAGCGCGGAATCATAGGTCTTCGCCCATTCGAGCAGACCTGTATAAACCATATCCGCCGACTGGCGGGAGAGATAATCTTTTGCGATATTATCGAGCTTTGCGAGGTCAAAGAGTGCACCCGAGCTGCTCATCTTTTCCAGCGAGAATGTAAATGCACGCGAATCAGCGTCCGGATTTGCGAGATGCCATTCCTCGAAGTTGCTGTTCAGCACGGTCAGCAGATAGAGCCATACTGCCTCCGGCGGAAATCCCTCCGCACGATAATAAGAGAGTGCAAGCTCCGGATCCTTACGCTTCGAGAGCTTTCGCTTCGACTCGCCGTCCATCTTCATCAGCGTTGCCGTATGGCAGTAGACAGGGCGTGTCCAGCCGAGCGTATCGAACATCTGGACATGAATCGGGAGTGTCGCAAGCCACGACTCATCACGAATGACATGGGTTGTCCGCATAAAGTGGTCGTCACAAACATGCGCGAAGTGGTAGGTCGGAATGCCGTCGGATTTCAGCAGGACAAAATCGGTATAATTCTCCTGTACGTGCAGCTCACCGCGAATACCGTCCTGTACCGGAATCATACGTTCCGCATCACCGGAAGAACGGAACCGCAGTACCCAGGGCAACCCAGCAGAAAGCTTTGCTTCGATTTCTGCAAGGCTCATGTCCCGACAAGCGGCATATTTTCCGTAATAGCCGATATTCTCTTTATTTGCCATCTGTTCATCGCGCATTGCGGAGAGCTGTTCCTCCGTACAAAAACAGGGGTATGCCAGTCCGCGCACGACCAGTGATTTTGCAATCGTCTGATAGAGCTCCTTGCGCTGGCGCTGACGATAGGGACCGTAGGCGCCGGTTTCCCCGTCCACGGTTGCGCCTTCATCAAATTTTACGCCATAGAAATTCATCGCATCAATGACAGCTTCGACTGCGCCCTCGACCTCACGCTTCTGGTCGGTATCCTCAATCCGAAGATAGAACACGCCGTTTGTCTGGCGCGCCAGTCGCTCACCGATTGCATTATAGAGATTTCCGAGATGTACAAATCCTGTCGGGCTTGGTGCGATTCGTGTCACGACCGCGCCCTCCGGCAGGTCCCTCGGCGGATACATCGTTTCATAATCCGCAATGCTCTTTGTGATATCGGGGAACAGCAATGCTGCGAGTGCTTGATAATCCATGATAAAAAATGCTCCTTTCCATTCCAAAACAACTCTCCCAATAGCGTACCACATTTTCTCGTTTTTGTCAATATTCCCACACAAGAAAACAGACCCGGTGCGTAAGCGAAATGCCATCCGTAACGCAAAGCCACTTTTGACACAATATCAAAAGTGGCTTTGTAATACTTCTATAGGACGATCCGCCTTATGGCATCAGGTATGTTTTTCAGAAATTACGAATCTTTTTTCGATGATTTCTCGCGTTTTTCTTTTTTGCTGAGTACAACTGTTTTCTCGTCATCAGCGTCATCCTCGCCGTCTTCCGATTCATCATCTGTCCAGACACCCTCAGCCGCCAGCTTCTTCTTTCTGTTGACGAGGTGCTGTTCCTTGATTGCCTCGAACAGTACGACACAGAGGTAAAGCACTACAATCAATGCTTCGACAATAAACGCAGGAATAATAATTGACTTAACCGCACTGAACGAAGTTGCTGCAACGGACGCGGTTGCGGGAACCAGTACATTATATGTGCCGGCAAGCGACTCGTTCTCATAATAGTCATCAGCGGTATCGTTAACCAGCGTAATCATCTTGTCGACCTTTTCGTTCAGCAGAACCAGCTCATCTTCCACCTTCTGAACCTTATCGGTAGAACCGACCAATTTGCTCTTCAACGAACGGATTCTTTCCTGATAGTATACAATCCGCTGCTTGGTCGAAGAAAGTTCGCTCTGAACGGAAATCTTCTGTGCGACCATCTTATCATACTGATCGGAAGCTTCGGTGAACTGGGTGTTCATACCTTCGGTTCCGTCGCTGAACACGATAATCTGGTCTTTTTCATACTGTGCAATCGACTCGGTAATGGTTGCAAGCTCTTCTTCGTAGACGGTCTGGCTTCTGGTCAGGTTGTCGATACGATACTGATAGTATGCAACGAGTCTGTCCTTATCTCTGGTAACATTGTTAACGGTGATATAGGATGAGAGAATGTCGAGATCCATTTCACGGATCGACGCAATTGCTTTTTTGAGGTCGGCAAACGTATAACCTGTTTTAGTCGAACGGAATCTGGAGGTATCCTCTGAAGAAAGACTCGAAACATAAGAAGACATTGTGCTCAGGGTATCATCGAACATATCAATGGCTTCCGCATAGTCATAATTGGTATAGTCCAGTGCGGCAACCGAGCTTCCGAGTGCTTCGTTAAATCCATATTCCTCGAAGAAATAATCCCGGTAGCATTCCATCATGGTATTCAGAATATTTGCAGCCTCCGAACGGCTGATTCCAAGATCGGCATAGTTGAATTTCAGCTCATACTGGGTCGGATAATAAGTGACATCCAGCATTGCCTGTGCAGCCGAGAGCGCACCGGAAGTCACATTTTCATATACGCTCTTATAGGTTGTGATACGGTCGATCGCATCCGCAGGGATCACACCTTCAATCAGGATACCTGCACGCACGCCGGCAACCATTTTCTCGGGATAATTCAGTTCCTTGAGTGCGTCGGTGATGACAGCAGGGCTGCGCAGGGAATTATAATCAAATTTTGAGCCGTCAGGAGCCTTTCCCTTCTCAACACCCTTATAGGTAAAGCTGACAAGTCCGCTTACCGGGGTTTTGGGGCTGTTCTTGCTGATGATGCCGCTGACGAGCATAAGCACACCTGCAATCGCTGCCACAGCAAACCAGAGTACAAAATACTTTCTCAGCTTTTGGAATATCCCGCCAAACGTGACGATAACTTCCTGAGCCGCCTCGTCATTTTTGAATGTGATATTCAGGTTTTTGCTTTCCTTATAATCCATTTTCGTTCCTCCGTTCTTCATCCGTTCAAATCTTCTCATCAGATGTCTGCCATAGTACGGGCAGACCTTTACATATTATCACAAATTTTTGAGTTTGTCAACCCATTGACAGGCATCCGGAAAGATTTCCTGCTGCGCAAATCTCTCTTGATTTCATATTTACCGCCGAAGCTTTGCCTTGAGGCTCCGTTTTAAGCGTCCGAGCTTTCGTTTTGCTGTATTCACAAAACCGTATCCGCCATATTTTTTCGCCAGTGCTTCAAACGGTTCACTGTAAAACATCTTCCAGAATTCAGTACGGTCCGCAGGCACCGGAAACGGTGCTTTCAGTGCCGGCTGCAAGCTGTCCTCCAGTTTGCATTCCAGTAATTCTACGGTATCCTTTACCTGTTCAAACAAAGCCTTTCCGGCCTCCGTATTCACGAGCACAAGCGATACGCCCTTATTATCATTGAATTCGGGGGCGATTTTCTGGATGCCCCAGTAATCCGCAATCGTAAGATCTGCGGGATGAAAGACCGATTTATACGGACACTGGTAACAGCTCGGACGGCTGAGATAAACGCCGTTAAACATCCGTTTATAGACCTCGCTGTTGACCTGAATCATCTCACCGCGTACATTCTGCAGGGTCAAGGTTTCGACATGGGCTTTCCATCCGAAATCACGCTTATTCCGGAAATCAACCGCCTTACAGACTGCCTTGTGCTTTTTGGACTGCCAGACAAGATATTCTTTCCAGATCAGCGGACTCGGAACGCCGTGACAGACGATATCCACCGTCAGCAGATTTTCATAATCGGTACGCAGATAGCTTTTGAGTCCCGCAACCTGACAGGAAGTACCCGAAAAGAGCACCTTGCGTCCGGCGTCCAGATCAGATCTGACCTGTGGGAAAATACCGTCCAGACTGCTCTGGATATATTTTGAGCCGCGCATTCTGTCACGGTCTTCTTTCCGCTCTGCACGAATATGCTGTGCGAGAAAATCCTTTGTCTGCACACAGCCGTATACAACGCCGCCCTGTTCCAGAATCCAATCGGAGACTGCGGTAAAAATACCGCCGGAACGCGACGCCATCCGTATCTCAAAGTTCTTATGCTTGACTGCATAGCAGGCAGGCGGTTCTTTGGATGCGGCTTCGGTGGTTTTCGGCGGCGCATCCTTCAGATATCCTTTTTCACGCTGGTCTTCCTTCAGCCGGCATACCGCCAGACATTTTCCGCAGCGCAGACATTTCTTTGCGTCAATCACAGGATACGGAAAGCCCTCCGAATCATCCGCCATGACGATCGCATTCACAGGACAGGCTGCTTCACAGGCTGTACAGCCGCAGCAATTCTCCCGATTTTCATACAGCATCGGCAATGGCTTTCCGGAATCATCCTTGTTTTCCGAATTCAGATACCGCACCGACTGATGCGGCACATATTGCTTGGAACGCTCCAACGCAATCGCTCCTTTCTGAGCGGATTATGCTCGTTTCAGAATCTTTTTGACTTTTGCCGTAAACATCTTGACATAATCCATATTCATCATCACCGAATAGACGATGACGATGCCAAGAACAATCACCTGTACAATTTTCAGTCCGCTGTAATAGGATACCACAGAAAGAATTGCAACCACAATGGTGGGAATGGCAATATTCTTCTGGATTTTCATATGCACGGTACGGTTGACATCAATATACCGGATGATGAACATTGCCAGGAATGCAACCAGCGTAGAGAGCGATGCTGCATATAATCCGAGAGACTTGATAAAACCAAGACTGACAGTCAGATTGATGGCCGCAGCCATCGCGGAGGTGGTCGCAATCTTTTTCGCATTCTTCTGCGCAACATAGATACAGCTATACAAACCGACCAGCACACGGAACAGCATACCAAGCATCAGAATCGGGATCTGATAAAAGCCCGGCGCATATTCCGCACCTCTGACGAGCAGAGAATAGATAAACGGCATCAGCGCCATGATACCGAAGCAGGCACACGAAAACAGCTTAAAGAGTGCTGTCATCGTCTCCGTCAGAAATTCATCTCTGTCCTCGTCTTCAAAATGGAGCGTTACCGTTTCCGTCCAGGAAAGGTTCAGAATATTATAGAACTGGATAAATACATTCGGGAACTTGTTGGCTGCGGTAAAGATTCCGTTCGCCGTCAGGCCTAAAAAACGCTTGATTACCAGTCGGTTCGAGGCATTGACGACCCACCATGCCAGATTGTTCGGAATCAGCGGGAAGGCATATGCAGCGACCTGACGAAATGTATCCATCCGGATACAGCGGAACGAGAAGAATTTCCAGAACTTTGTTGCAAAAACCATATATATAATGGACATCATCAATGCAACCAGCGTGGAAATATACATACCCTGGACTCCCATTTTCAGGAACACCAGCGTAATTACATTCATGATCGTAATCATAGAGGTGGAAATAAAGGACGCGATGGTATATTTTACATTTCCGCCTCTGCCGCGGATAAACTGATGGAGGAGCTGGAAGAAGATATGCAGCACAACATACCAGAGCAGGAAATATGCATCTTCCATCTTCAGCAGCGGCATAACCAGCAGGAATAATATCACATAAACCGCTATTTGCAGAAAACAGGAGAAAAACATGGTCGAGAACAGTTCTTTTTGTTTCTCCTCATCTTTTCGGTTGTCCAGCATAAACCGGAACAAGCCCTGATCGAACTGCCAGTTAAAAATCGGAATCAGCAATGTTCCATAGGTCACCAAAACATCATATGCTCCATATTCTTCCGCGGCAAGAATCGTTGTATATAATGGCAGCAGAAAAAAGCTGATGAGCTTCGTCAGGAGCTTTCCGATCGTCAATACTGCTGTATTTTTTGCAAGTTCTTGTTTTCTACCCATTATGAATCTATGGTCCTTTCTATGATAAAGGCGCTGTTGTCAGCTCCAATCCAATTCCCTTATGCTTCCCTATCATCCGTTACAATCGTTTCCAGATATTGATGTCCGTCGTTTCGAAGTACGTCGATCCGGCTTTCGACTGCCTTCCAGTCCTCTGCGGTATCAATTGCTGCATCAGGACTTGAAATCGTGCGGTGGGAGAGTCCGGCGAGTGCCAGAAGATTTTCCACACGGTCATTCTTGCTGCCGTCACCCCATACGGTCTGGGACAGGAAGCACTTTTCAAACAGAATGCTGAATACCGTACCGTGGAACGAGCTGCACAGCACATATTTTGCGTGCAGAATCAGGTTCAGGAATTCATCGGGCGATACTGCGTTCATCGTCTCAAAGCCGTCCTCGGCATCTGCTTTTCCGCCCATATAACGATACAGTGTACCAGGGACTTTTGTGAAGTAACAGGAGGTACAGATCACTCTGCATTTTGTCTGCGCCGCGAGTTTCTTTGCATATGCACGGATTTCCTTGGGCTGCTTTACATAGTAAAGGAAGATATAATCGCCCGGAACCAGCGGCTTTTCGCCTGCAAGTGCTTTCCAGTCATCTGCGTTCAGCAGGAATGTCGGATCACAGGATACAACCGGTGCTTTTCCTGTCAGCGCCTCCACAATCGGCACTGCACTTTTCTCCCGGACTGAAATCCGGCAATAATCGTTCAGTCGGTTCTGATATTCTTCTGTCAGGTGTTCGGGAAGCTTGTCTAACCCGAAGCTTGCGGCATAGGAATATTTTTTCAGGTTCTCGAATCCTTTTCCGTACAGGAAAAATATCCGGTCAAATTCTGCGGCCGTCGGATTCCAGACCTGATCGCTGCCCGTAATCACCGCGTCATATCCCGTCAGGTCAGCTTCATCGGACGTATCAAAGGTTTTCGCACTGAGCTTTAACCGGCAGCTCACAAAACCCGCGAATTTCTCGTTGCGCGCCTTCAGCATCTTCCGCAGAAGGACATGACAGAGCAGTGTTTTGATACCGCGTTTCGTAAGCGTCTTTTTCGGAAGCACCCGATACATCCGTGTAAAATATCCGGGCGCATAATCCAGTACCTCACAGTCAATCCCTTTGTTCAGCATTGCCCGGTTCAGTGCATAGCATTGGAGTACCGCGCCGTAATTATTGGCACGGTGAAAAGTTACAATCGCGAGTTTCATTTCAGAAGTTCCTCTCTGTGCGACGAGCGCATCTTATGCTCTGCGCTTCAGGAATGTTTTCGGCGAGGTCCTGAACAGCAGATACCGCAGTCTGTCTTTCTTACCGAAGCTTCCATCCCGTAAAAATGCCGCCACTTCTCCTGCTTTGGCAGTTTTCACCGTCTGTTTGCACGCATCCAGATACGGCGCGTACTTGGGATTTCCACAGTCTTCCGGCGGTATGTTCAGCAGCACCTGATATGTCACCGTATACAGCCGATAAACGGCGAGTGCCGGATATCCAAGCTCCGACAGTGTCCGATAGACAATCTTTGCATTCTCCAGCAGCTCCAGCGAACGCTTGTCGATGCTGGCAGACCGCACATTTCCGGCACGGTTTATCACATAATTATATCCGCAATATGGAATCAGTGTAATCCGGCTGCAATTCCGGATCGCCCGAATCAGATAATCGGTATCTTCTCCATAAGTCATCTTCTCGTTGAATGTCAGCCCCTTCACGCATTCTCTGCGAAACAGCTTATTCCAGAGCGTACCGGACTGATAGAAGATGCTGTAATAGGCTTCTTTCCCCGAAACCGTTTTCTCTGCAGCATTTTTCCCCCACTTATTGCAGATCTTTCGTGTCAGCGAGCCGTCTGCTTCTACTGTAACAACCGCAGAATCACAGGCAGCCATATCCGACTGATTCTTCTCGATCGCTTCGGCCAGCTCACGGAGCATTTCCGTTTCAATCCAGTCGTCCGAATCCAGAAAAATCACATACTCGCCGCCTGCATATTCCAAACCCTTGTTGCGTGCAGAGGATACACCGCCGTTTTCCTTATGAATCGCCTGAATGCGTGCATCCTTTTGGGCATATTCATCCATAATCTTGCCGGAGCTGTCCTTCGAGCCGTCCTCGACCAGAATCAGCTCCCAGTCCTGATAGCTCTGTGCAAGAATGCTGTCGATACAGCGCGGAAGATATGCTTCTACTTGATATACAGGCATGATAATCGAAATCATTCTTCTCTCCACACATTCTTTTTCATGATATCAGAATAAATCCACGATGTCCTTTTGTGCATAAAGTCCGACCGTAAATCCGATTGCAATCACATAGAATGAGAACATTCTGTCATACAAACAGTTTCCCGTCAGACAGTACATATAGAAAAAGGTCTGCATAATCACAGAAAAAATCACAACCTCATATTCGGACGAGATTCTTCTGAGCTTTTTATCGAAAAGACGGATTGTTTTGATGAACCAGTCCACTGCGGTACTAAGATACAGCAGCGTTCCGATAATTCCGCATTCGCAAAGCAGCTGGACATAGACATTGTGCGCGTGCAGATACGGGTAGTTATTCTCCGCCGGATTGAAAAAGTACAGATGTTCATGGTATTCCTTCGGGAATCCGCCCCATCCGATTCCGATCAGCGGATGTTCGAGGAAATTCTGGAACGCGAGTTTCCAGAATTCAAATCGCGCCATCGTATTTCCGTCTTCACCGGAGGTTGCGGAGGTAAAGCGCTCCAATAATTCGTTCAGTACAGGAATCCGTGGTGCAAGAAGAAGGAAGGCTGCAACCAGAACAACGCCGATGCCAATCGCCTGCAATGTATTCTTGAGACGGTGCTTCGGAACCGGTACCATATATCCAAATAAAATTGCGGCAATGCCAAACAGCAGGTGCGCACGTTTATTGGTCAGAAGCAATGCTACCATCACCACTGCCGCCAATGCGACAAGAGTTCCGGTCTTACGCTTATCCTTTTTCGGAAGATATGCGATCAGAAAGCTTGCGACCACAATCAGACAAATCGCAACAACCATTGCGTTTTGTGAATAGTGGTTATCAATACCTGCATGGTAACCGGCTTCTCCTTCAAAGGTTCCTGTCGGCCACTTATCCCAGATCCGATACATAATCCGGTATTTTCCACGGAATACAAAAAAGAAATACGTGAAAAACACGTTGATAAAAGCAACGCCTCCCAATGTCTTTAAAAAGGGGCGGTACAGATATTTCGGGCACATCGGAATCAGAAGTATCATCAGAGCATAAAACAGCCACTTAATCGTTGCATACTGGCTGTAATCATTCTGATTGCGCAGTAATACAAAAAACGCGGTAAAGATACCCCACGCCGCAATCAGCTGTATCGGTTTTGATTTCAGCGAGAACGGAGCACCCAATACCAGACAGATCACTGCACCCAGATGCATCAGAAATAAAAGCTTAATCGAAATTGCCGCCGTAATCAATTCGCCGAATACTGCGCAGACACAAAAGATTGCAAACCCGATCTTACATAGATATTCCTGGGCAAGAGAGCCTCGTTTATGAAGTAATAGCTGCATAGAATCTCCTTCCCCGCATTCTTGAAACATATCGTGGATTTCTCATTCGCCGGTCCGTCATTTCACAGAAACCCCTGACGGCTGTGACAGGATTCACTGTTTCTGCCCATAGTAAGCGTTCGGACCGTGCTTACGCATATAGTGTTTATCGAGTACATACTGTGCGAGTCCGGCATCGGGATTCAAAAGCAATGTTTTCAGATCCATCTCCGCCACCTTTTCCATCACAACAGCATGGTATACCGAAGCGGCTGCGTCCTTCCCCCATGTAAACGGGCCATGGTTCTTCACCACAATACCCGGTACAGCCAGTGGGTCGATTGCAAGCTGACGGAGCGTTTCCACAATCACATTTCCGGTATTCAGCTCATAATCTTCGGATACCTCAGCCGCCGTCAGTTCTCTTGTACAGGGAATATCCCCATAAAAATAATCAGCGTGTGTTGTACCCAGCGCAGGAATTGCTCTGCCGGCCTGCGCGAACGCAACCGCATGGACAGAATGCGTATGGGTAATGCCGCCGATTGTCGGGAATGCACGATAAAGTGCAAGATGTGTTTTGGTATCGGAGGACGGATTCCATTTTCCTTCTACCGTTTCTCCTGTTGCAACGTCTAAAACGACCATATCCTCCGGCATCATGCCATCATAGGCGACACCGGAGGGCTTTATTACCATATATTTTCGATCGGAGCTGATGCCGCTGACATTGCCCCATGTATAAATCACAACACCGCGCGCCACAAGCTCTAAGTTTGCGGCGCATACGCGTTCTTTCAGTTCTTCCAGCATGATATTACTGTCCTTCCAGCTCTCGCATGATTTGGAGTGTACGGGCAATTCCTTCTTCTACGGTATAGCGTCCGACCCAGCCCAGCCCTTCCAGCTTTTTGGAAGAGAGCACCTGTTTTTCGATCGGAGTCTGTTCCGCTTTCGCGACCGCATCAGGATCTGCAAAAATCACCTTCGTGCCGGTCAGCTTTGCAACAGTCTGCGCATAGCCCGCAATCGTCGTTTTCGCATTCGAATTCGCAATATTATACGCATTCGCAGATTCACCGGATGCCAGAACCGAAAGGATGGCGGAAGCAGAATCCGTGATATAGGTATAAGAGCGAAGCTGAGAGCCTGCACTGTTGAGGACGATATCCTCGCCTGCCAGACCCTTATTGACGAACTGGACGTTCGCACGATTATCCGCACGTGTCGCACAGGGACCGTAGGTATGGCTCGGACGGACGATTACTGTCTCCAGCCCGAACTGCTTGGTGTACGCGACGCAGAGTGTTTCTGCTGCTCGCTTTCCGTTCGGATAGCAGGACCGCACGGATGTCGGATCAACATAGCCGCTGTAACTCTCCTCGAAGGCTTCGAGCGTCAGGTCGCCCTGACCATAAACCTCGCCCGATGAGATATAAAGCAGCCGCTTTGTGCCGTGTGCAACACCGTAATCCAGCAGATTCTTTGTACCCTGAATATTGCTCATTACGGTTCCGACCGGATCGCTGTTGAACGCTGCCGGAAATGCATTGCTTGCGGCGTGGATCATATAATCGACCGGATAATCAAAGGAAGGTGGCTGATTCACATCGCCTTCAATATAAATCAGGCGGTCTGTTTTGATCGGATCAAAACGCTGTGCGATCTGTGCCAGATTCCGGTCAAGTGCATAGACCGTAATTCCGGCATTGCGCGAACGGTTGCATTCCATCAGAATATCGGTGATAAAAGAACCGATTAAGCCGGACGCGCCTGCAATCAGCACTGATTTTCCATATAAGGATTCCAATCCTACCACAGAAGCTGCGGCAGCTGACAAATCCTCCAGAAAGCTTTTGCTCTGATAAAAACTCATATCTCTCAGTCCTTTAACCAATCTGCTCTCTTTGCGGAAAGCAATGCTTTAAAGATATCAATATCCTCGACAGTTGTGAGCTTAATATTCTTCTCGGAGCCTGCGGAGAAGTAGACCTGCTCGCCCATCTCGATCATCAGCGTACAGGATGCCACAGAGTTTGTAATTCCGGCTTCGAGTGCTCTGCGATGCAGGTCGCAGATCTTTCCGATTCCAAAACCCTGCGGCGTTTGTGTACGCTTTAAGCGATCACGCGGATAGCTGCCGACCGAAACTTCCCCGTTCTCGGTTTCCATCATTGCTTCTGCACACGGAATCACCGTAATGGCATTTCCGTACCGCTTTGTTTTTACGATACAGTCCGAGATGATTTCAGCCGAAACCATCGGTCGGATTGCATCATGAATCAGCACAATGTCATCCGCGCTGTAATGCTTTTCGAGTTCATAGACGCCGTTCCGGATGGAATCCTGACCATTTTTACCGCCGGGAACGATATACTTGAGCTTGGTGATATTAAACTGCTTCGCATACGCCCACAGTACATTCTCCCATCCCTCGATACAGACAACTGCAATCGCTTCGATTTCGGGATGTTTTTCGAATGCCTCAAGCGTATATACGATCACGGGCTTTTCATTTACGGTAATAAACTGCTTGGGGATATCCTGACGCATTCTTGCGCCGGAGCCTCCCGCGATAATCAATGCAATATTTGCCATAACTTCAACTCTCCCTGTCTGCTTCCTCATCCATGAAGCTGATTTTCCAACGGTCAACATATTGATACTGCTGTGCCGTTTCCTTCTCCGCGAATTCCTTCGACACAATCATATAATCCTTGCCGTAGAGATTCGTCAGGTATTTTTCATACCCATTTACAACAGGCAGCTCTTTCCCTTCAAATTCAAGATATACAGCCGATTCCATATATTTCTTTTCAATCGTTTCCCGATCCCAGTAATGACACGCAGTGCTGACGCCGACATATTTGGATGTCGCAAAGCGATATTTCTTCGCGCTGTTGTCAATCCATTTCGAGAAGAACCGGCTTCCCTTCTGTCCCCAATGTACAGCAAAAAATTTCTTGATATGGCGGAACGGTTCATGCTCGCCCCAGCTTGTACGAACCAGCTGATACCGGAAGTAGGAAAGAATCTTTGTCTTCTGGTAATAGAGCTTTCTCAGCCACTTATTTTCCGGCAATCCGTCTATTGCAAAAATGTCAATGGATACGCCTCTGTCCATCTCATTGAGATTCTTTTCAATCAGGCGTGTGCGGGTATCCCAGATTTTTGAATAGGTCCGGATCCAGTTTTTTTCTGTCAGCAGAGAACCGACGCCATATTTCCCGCCCATTGCTTCTTCGAAATGCAGGAGGAATTTTTCGTAATCCTCCCGCGGCATCATCAGATCTGCGTCATGGTCCCACGGAATAAATCCCTTATGGCGCACTGCGCCAAGACAGGAACCGCCCGACAGATAATACGTCAGCCCATTCTCTTTGCAATACCGGTCTATATCCAGTACGATTTTTAAAGATGTTTCGTGCAGCTTCTTGACAAGCTGCTCCATCTGTTGCTGTTCCATTGGTATATCTCCCGTTCTTTTTTGGATTATATAACCTTTTCCATTTGTGCAAGCAGTTTTGTAAGCTTTTCTTTGTTGCCCTTCTTGGTTACGGTCTGCGGCCCGATCATCTGACCGATGCCATTGACCTCGATGACAACCCAGCCCTTATCGGTATATGCCATATCCCACGAGAGATAGCCCATACCTTCCACTTTTTCTGCGGCTTTCTTGCAAAACTCCAGCATTTCTTCCCATGCAGGAACCTGATTGCCGCAAAACGGAACATGGGTATCGGGATGTTCGGGATAATGATGCATATACTCATCGTAGCCGTCGGTATTGATCATACCGGTCTTTTCGTCCACACCGATGAGAATACCGCCCGAACCGCCGTTATCCACGAATGATCCTTCGCGTCCTGTGCGCATGAACGTAAACGGAACGACAACGCCGTTGTCCTTTGTTTTCATTGTCATGCAGCGAATGGTATTGACGCTGGAGGAATTATATCTTGCCATCTCTTCATGCTGGACGATAATTTCCTCCAGCAAGAACGAGCCTTTCGTCAACAGTTCATCAAAATATTCGCGCTCGTTCTTTCCGACCTTGTCGATCTCGACAACCTCGATATTTTTTCCCATCGCAGAATTTGTCTTTTTCTTGACAAATCTCGGATGTTTCGTCACAAAGCTCCGGAAGTCCTCATAGCTTGCCTTGGCATTCGCCCAGAAAATATCTCTTCCGAAATACTGACTGAAGAGCTGTGCGCTCTGACCCTTATTGACAATGGATTGCAGCACAGTAATATCATTCACCGAATAGCCGAATTCAAACGTATCAATATCCGACACAAAACTCTCGCGTTCTTCTTTCGAACACTGTTCCAAGCCGAATCCGACATATTCTGACGGCAGAAAACCGAATGCCAGACGACAGTAGAGAATATCTGTCCGCAGTTCATCCAGATCGCTGCGGTCACACAGCAGCGTGGAGTGCTTCAGAATATCCTCCATCTCCTCGATAATCGGACGCATCGGGCCTTCCCACTTTGCACAGCAGGCTTCGACCATGCGTTTCTTTTCCGCCGGATCTTTCTCACAAGCCAGCACCTCGTCAGCTGTCAGCATATATCTGCGCAGCCGCTGCACTTTCAGCTGCTGAAGACGTTTGCGAATGCCAAAAGCTTTCGGGTACTTGCTCCGGATAAAATTACATAACTCCGCTTTTCCCATTCTCTTTCTCCTCCGCATCCCGATGACCGGAAAACCTTTTCCGGTTCGTTATGCTTTCTCTTCCTCATATTCAACCTGTAAATCGGCAAACTTCTTGCCATATTTCACCTTGCTCCAGATGAAGAATGCAAGACCGAGCAAGCCCCAGCCTGCAACGATCACCCATTCCTGCCAGACGAGCGTACAGCCCATTCCCGGCAGAATATACATCATCATCATGGTACCGGACATCACGCTTGCAACGATACCAATGATTTTATAATGCTTATTTTTATACGGACGCTTCATATTCGGATACTTCTTCCGGATTCTCAGGAAGGAAATGGATACCACGCAGTATGCAAGACAGCACGCAAAGTTTGCAGCGTCTACGATCCATACCAGCATCACGCGGCCGATAAACGGTGCGAATACCGACAGTCCGCCCAGCAGCAGCAATGCTGTCACAGGAGACTTGAACTTCGGATGAAGCTTAGAGAATACGCCCGGTACCATCTTGGAACGCGCCATCGAATAGAGCGCACGGCTTCCGCCGATCAGGAACGAATTCCAGCTTGTGATAATTCCGCAAAGTCCGCCGATAATCAGCACCTTTGCCATCATCTTTGTACCGAATGCCTTTGCCATCGCGTCAGCGGTAACCAGACCGGTCGTTTCGAGCGAAGCCTGTACCTCATCTCGTGTCATTACCAAACCGATCGAGAAGACGACCAGCGCATAGAATACGACTGCAAGCACAATCGAGAGAATCATCAGTCGTCCAAGCTTCTTCAGCGGTACATTGATTTCTTCCGCTGCCTGCGGGATAACGTCAAAGCCAAAGAAGAAGAACGGTGTCATCATCGCAATCGCAAGAATATTCTGGAACGAAGCGCCTGCGGTTTCGCCGACAAAAGCCTGCTCCGTTACTGTTTCCATGCTGCCGTTGAATGCGGAACCGGCGAGCAGAATGATACCGACGGCCGCAATCGCAACGGTAAAGATCGTCTGCATCACCGCAGATTTCTTAATACCGATGATGTTAATCAGCATAATCAAAAAGGACATGATACTGCCCACGGCAACCCATGAGGCATAGACATCAAATCCCTGAACGGTATATAAATACCCTTTGAGCATATCAGGGAACAGATATTGCAGTATAGTTGGGAATGAGCAGGCCTCGTAACATACAACGCCCATGTAACTGAGGATCAATGCCCATGTACATATAAAGCTTCCAACGGGTCCAAACGCCATGAAACTGAATACGTGCTCGCCTCCGCAAAGCGGCAAAGCTGTTGTCAATTCCGCATATGTCAAACCAACGAAATAAATCATCAGACCGCCGATGATGAAACCGATGACGGTACCAAGTACACCGCCGGACTGAATCCACTGTCCCGAAGAAACAACCCAGCCCCAGCCTATCATTGCACCAAAGGCTACGACAATGACATCAAAACTGTTTAATACCTTGTTGAATGCTTTTTTTCCCATCTAAATACCCTTTACCTTTCTGAAAATAAATTTTATTCCAACCGACTTATTTCATTAAGTCGGGTGTTTCCCAAAGATTCAGCTTCGTACCGATATTCTTCTTCAGTGCGTTATGATAGACTTCGTATGCCCACGCAACGTCCTCAATCGGCATACCGCCGACTGCATAGACAAGAATCTGATCCTCGTTCTCACGTCCGACCTGCTCGCCGCAGATGACTGCGCCGAGATCGGCAATATCCGAACGCGTAATCTTTCCCTCCATAACCGCATCATAGAAGCCCATGCCAAGCAATGTGGAAACTGTTTTCTGAGTCGGTAAGGGATTTCCGGAACCCCAGCCTTCGTACATCTTATAGTTGTCTGCAACCAGACGGACATTCGGCTTATCTGCCATAAAGTCGGTATCTACCAGCAGCGAGGATGCACTGATGATGAGTGCGCCTTTCTTGACCCATTCTGCCTTGACGCAGGGGTTGTCCTCAAATTTTGCTGCATTCGTAGTACCGTAATAAACGATATCCGAATCCCGTACACAGTCTTCAATCGAATCACAGACAATAAATTCCTTGATGGTCGGATGCGCAGCCTTTGCTTTCTCAATAAAACGGTCAATTCCCGCCTGACTGCGGCCCTTGATTTTCAGCACCTCGATTGTCGGCTGTGCAATCATGAACGATGCCAGCGCATAGGTACTCATAACGCCCGGACCGACAATACCGAGCACTTTCGGGTTCTTCTTCGAAAGATATTTCGGGCCGACACCCGATGCCGCACCCGTTCTCATCGCGCTGAGAATATTCGCGGACATATAGGCAATCGGTGCGCCCGTTACGGTATCGAGCAGCGACATCATCAGAATCGAACGCGGCAGTCCCTGATCCTTATTGCGATGATGCGAGCCATAGGACTTGATACCGAACATATGGAACTTTCCGCCGAGATATGCGGGCATCGCCATAAACCGATAATCCGGTTCGCTCAGCGGCATTCCCTCGATATCCGATTCCTTCGGGAAGGATACACGAATACCATGTTCATTCGCGTCCTCACCGCCCATACGGTAATCGCCCTTATGGAGCAGACGGAACATTTCTTCCATGGCTTCCATACAGCCTTCCATGTCCTTTACGCCTGCATCAATCATATCCTGTTCATTCAAATACAGAAAATCAATTCTTCCGTTTTCTGAAATCATGTCCTGATTACTCCTTTACCTGAATTGTGGCGGGATCAATCACATCCCGGATCATACGATTCCCCTGATCGTCAAGAATCACCAGATGTTCGCGGATACCGCAGAGTACAGCATCCAGCTCTTTTTTATTCCGGACGCCGCAGAGTATATATGCAAATACCTGTGCAGTCGTACCGTGTGCGGTCAGCGCATCACCCTCATGGTGAAGCTGATGGAAGCGGAGGATACCGGGGAGCTGTTCAATTTCCTTGACGCCACTGATTTTCCCGATCACGCCCTCTTTGATAGAGATTGTAACGATCATGCCGAGTCCATCAAAATTCGGGTTGCTTTTCGCAAGTGCATCTTCATCCATCTTTCCGGTCAGTGCAAAACGAATCAGCTCATGCATCTGATGGTAGCCGGAGAAATGCCGGATAATATCGTAGGTAAATCCCCCATTGAGGCGATAACCGATTTCATGAATATAAAAATCATCGTTTTCCGTATCATAGAAGCCCTGAATGAACGCAAAACCGTCGCGCATATTGTTGTCGCGGAAGAATTTCCGGATCCGGCTGTCCATCTTTTTGATCCAGGTATCCTGATAGATCGAGGGATAGAGCATACCGCGTCCGACGGGTGCGATTTCGGGATCAATCACATTCACATAACGGTCGCCCATTGCTGCGAAATAACATTCTCCCTGATACATCATATAATAGGCGCTGACTTCTTTATCAACGTCCATAATTTTCTCAATCAGTACTTTTCCTGCTTTCGAATAGGAAAGCGCCTGCTCGACCATCCCGCAGAGTTTTTCCTTATCGTAGCATTTATAAACGCCATTCGAACCGCTGTAATCCGCAGGCTTTACGACAACCGGAACCTTGACGTCACGAATGACCTCTTTATAATTCTCCTTTGTTGCGTCTACCCACGGCACGACCGGTACGCCGCTCCGGATACAGGCTTTCTTGAACAGCTCTTTATCAATACACATCCGTACATTTTCTTCCGTACCGCAAAAAGGAGTTCCGAGCTTTTCACAAATCTTCTGCAAGTACGGGAGCAGCGTGTCATTATAGCCTGTAAACACGCCATCGATTCCTTCATCGCGACAGAGCTGAACGACCGCGTCAACATCCACGGCATTGACCATAAAACTCCGATCCGCAACTTTTTTTGCGGGAGAGTTCTCCAGATAATCGGTAGCATATACGGTTGCACCGAGGCTTTGTGCTTCTTTTACGATTTCACACATCGGCGCTGTTGCACCGAGCAGCAGCATTTTCTTCCCTTTCAGTTCGTTGGCCAAATCCAGTTTCCTCCAAAGACATATTCTGTCGATTCCAATCTATATATATATTTATTTTGCTTCTTCATAAAGCTTTGCGACACGCTTGACATATTCCGCAGGAACCTCTTTGGAATTGATGCTTTTGCCGTCTTTTGTATAACCGATAAAGCTTCCGCGTACTGCATTGGCTCTGGTCTTTGTTTTTTTGCGGTTGAATACCATCCCGACCAGTGCGAATGCCATTTTCATATCAAGCAGGAAGCTGACATTTTCGACATAATAGATCTCGTTTTCAAACTGATCCGCCCATGTATATTCGCCGTCTTTCTTGGTGATATTCGGACATTCCAGACCCGGACGGACGGCATACCGCATCTTATGACGGTCGCTGTAACGGCACATATACTGTTCCACGAGCGGACGCGGCCCGATCAGGGACATATCGCCTTTCAAGATGCTCCAGAAATTCAGCAGCTCATCGAGTGATGTACGGCGCACGAATTTTCCGAATTTTGTAACGCGCTGATCCGGCGGCAGCAGCTCGCCCAGCTCGTTTGTTGCATTGGTCATATTCCGGAATTTCACGATCGTAAATTTCTTCTCGTTCTTTCCGAGCCGTTCCTGACAGAAAAAAATCGGATGTCCGACATCAAAATATGTAACAATCCCGATCACAAGATTGACCGGAAGTGTAACGATCAACGCCAGCAGCGATACTATCATATCAATCAGCCGCTTAATATAGCGTGTATAAATCGTATCCCGCGGTACAACCTTTTTGTCATGTTCATTCACATACGCAAGATTATCCTTCGCGACCTCCACTCCTACATCATGAAACAGCTGTTCATGAGAGATTCCGTCAATTACACCCAGATTGACGGTATCATTTCCGATTTCTTCAATCCGCATCTTCTTTTTCTCCAATCAAATATTTTGTGAAATCGCTGTGCAGTCAAATACCGCTTCCGGCAATCGCGCTGCAAATCCACTCCATATCTTCTTTTCCATATCTCTGGTCACAAGGAAGCGGAAGGATATTCTCTGCATAATCTTTCTCCAGAGTTCCGTCCATTTCCAAGACATTTGGCCAGAGTGTTGCCACATAGATTTTTTGTTTTGCAAGGTACTGCTTCAGTGCCATGCCATTCGGATGATAGAACGGGTAGGCGTATGCGCCCTCCGCCGGCTTCACATCCAGACGGTTTTTCTCACCCAGCCGCTGTGCAAGAAAGCTGAAATTCTCATTCCGCTTTCTCAGAACCGCCGCATAGTCGATTGCACCCAGCAGATTCTTTGTAATATCCGACATCTCCCGCAGTTCCAGTTCCACGAAAGAATGGTCGTTCTCTTTGAAATCCTGATAATATGCAGAAGCCGAGCCGCTTTCCAATCGTCCAAGCAAGTGCTTTAAGCGATTCCCCGAACAATCCTTCGGGAGCGTCTCGTCAAGTGCAGTATCACAGGCGGCATATCCGCCGTCCGGCACACCGAAAAATTTCCGACAGGAATAAACCGTCGGAACATCTGCGGCCGGTTTCCGGAAAAACGCCTGTACATTGTCTAAAATAATATTTCCGTACTGTTTCCGGAAAGCGGAAACAGTGTCCTCGGAGAGCTGGCCATAGTAGTTGACGAGATAGAGCCATTCATCCTCGCCAAGCGTCTGTTCAAAGACCGGTCGGAATGCGCTGTCGATCGAATAGAAATCATAGGCGATCCCCTCTCTCTCGCATGCACCCCGCACGGAATCACACAAAAAATACGGCAGCCACACCTTCTTCGCTTTCTTTGCGCGAAGAATATAGATCAGCGCATTCCGTGCATTATTTACGGCAATCAGGTCCGGATAATACGGCTTTTGCACCAATGTTTCAAGCTCCAGATATCCGCCGATTTCTTTCATTCTTTCAGTTCCTCCACGGTTTTACGCCGCTCCGGCATGATCGGTATTTATCATCATCAGGAGTCGGACTCCAGTTCAACAGAAATCCATGCTTCCGAATGATCCATCATCTGAAGCATTTCGTCCATGCAGTCAAATTTCATCAGCAGACAGCCGAGTGTGGTATTGGCACCGGTAAACGGCTGGATTGCATCTCCGGGCTTACGGATCAGATGGTTCTCCACAATCTTCGGCTTTGCGGCATCCGATATCTCTACGGATTTCAAGGTACCGGCTTTCAGACTATGGACAGCATAATACGACCAGAAGCCCTGCTGCTTCGTATCCGCCGGCACTGCAATCGGTTCACCCATTGCAGCTTTCACCGAGCATTCCACCAAGTCGATACCGGTTGCATAACGGATCACGTCGGGGATATAATTTCCGCCGTCGCGCGGTGCTACCTCCATCAGATAGACATGATAATCCCGATCAATCCGCATATCAAAATTATAGGTACAGGTTTTCATATCCAAGGCAGTCAGCAAGCGCTGAATCTCCTGATGGATCGTATCCTGAACCTCTGCCGGCATATTGTACGGGAAGCTCGCGGAAATCGGCACAAAGGGATTGACGCACTTCGCATTGAAATGGTCATTCGCAAAGCAGCGGAACACCAGCTTTCCATCCACGGAAAGTCCGTCTCCGGCAATCTGATAGCCATACTTTTCGACGAATTCTTCCACAATCATACGTTTTCCTCTGGAAAACGACATCGCATACTCCAGTTTTTCTGCGGCTTCTTCGATGCTGTCAATCCGTCCGACGCCCTTGCTGCCCGACGAATCCACAGGCTTTACGATGACCGGAAAACGAAATTCATTCTTCCGGAGGTCTTCGAGTGCGGCGGAAGTCTCCGTATACCCCTTTGCCTTGGGGGTACAGAAGCCGTTTTCCGCTAAAAATGCACGGAACAAATCCTTATTACAGAGAATCTCAACAGAACGATAAGGATTTCCGGGGAGTCCGAGCTGCTCTGCGACATAGGCGGCAGTCGGTGCGGCAGGATCGGAGGCATATGCCAATACACCATCGACCTGTTCTTCTCGCGCGACCTGCAGTACGGCTTCCTTATCGACCGTTGAGACAAGGTGAAAGGAATCCGCATGATACTGGCCGGGATTATCGGTCAGGTAGTCGCAGAGAACGGAATAATATCCAAGACGCTTGGCGGTTTCAATCGCAACAATCTGTTGTGCGGAGCCGCCAAGCAGCAGTATTTTCTTCATATTCGGTTTCTCGCCTTTCAAGCGCTGTGTGAAATCAGGTATCCGATCAGATAAAATGATGCTCAGCCGATTCCGAGAATGACATCACAGATCAGGTCGATCTGTTCAATACTCAGCCCCTCGTAAAGCGGCAGCGTCAGAATCCGCATGGATGCGTCATGTGCGACCGGCGTTTCCATTGCGTTTTCATCGTAGTAGCACTTCATCTCGTTAATAGCCGGATAGAAATATTTTCTCGCGAAGATGTCATATGCCGCAAGCTCTGCGATCACATCATCACGGCTCTTTCCGAAGACTGTTTCATCAAAATAAACGGGGTAATACGCATAATTCGGCTCAACGCCGGGCTGACGGCTGCAAAGGCGGATGCCCTCCACCCCGCGCAGTCTGTCATCATAATATCTTGCTGCCAGTGCACGCGATGCGATTGTTTCCTCGATATGGCGCAGGTTGCAGATACCCATTGCCGCACGGAATTCATCCATCTTTGCGTTGCTTCCGACATCCGTGACATTTTCACCGTGCTGGCCGAAATTCTTCAGCTCATGCAGCGGCCGGCGGAGTGATTCATCGCTGAACGCGAGCGCACCGCCCTCAATCGTATTAAAGACCTTTGTCGCATGGAAGCTGAACATGGAAGCGTCACCGTATGTACCGATTCCGCGATTGCGGTACTTCGTACCGAACGCGTGTGCGGCATCATAGATAACTTTCAGGTTATGGCGTTTTGCGATGCGGTCGATTGCCTCAACCTCACAGAGATTGCCATAGACATGAACCGGAACAATCGCGACGGTTTTCTCGGTAATCAGCGCTTCAATCTTATCCGGATCCATCGTATAATCATCGGGCTTGATATCACAGAATACAGGCTTTAAGCCATTTCTTGTGATTGCATGGACTGTTGAGACAAAGGTAAACGGTGTTGTAATGACCTCACCGTCAATATCCTTGAGTCCCATTGCCTGAAACGCCATTTCCAGTGACATATGTCCGTTGACGAACATCGAAAGCTGCTGGACGCCGAGATAGTCCATCAGCTGATGCTGGAGCCGCTTATAGATCGGACCCATGTTGGTCAGGTGATGGGTTTCGAAAATCGGCTTGATTTCCTCGCAGTATTCCTCAAACGAGGGCATGGAAGACCGTGTAACCAGAATACTCATGTTCTCGCCCCTATCCTATTTATCTCTCTGCAATTTGCAGCACTTCCGCTGCAATATCTTCGATGCTGCGCAGTTGTTCGTCCCTGACGCACTCTACCGCGCACCAGTTCAGATATCCGGCACAGTAATCTGCGGCTCTGCGGCAGTTCTTGAGATATCCCAGATTGCTTTCGTGGATATCTTTCTTCGCCGCATTGCCCTCATATCTTCCGATGAGCAGTTCCTGACTGATTTCAGGATCCACGCGCAGATAAATCACAGCGTCCGGTGTCGGGAGTCCAAGCTGCCGGTATTCATATGTGAACAGCCAGTCGAGGAAGCTGTCCCACTGTTCCTTCGGAAGCTTTGCACACTGATGGATCGCATTGGATGTCGTATAGCGGTCGGCAATCACAATGCCGCCGTTTTCATAAAATTCCTTCCATTCCTGCTGGAAGCTGACATAACGGTCGATCGCAAAAAAAGTGGATGCGGCGTAGGGGTTCACGGCACTCGGATCATTTCCGAATTCGCCTTTCAGATAGCTTTCGAGCAGTGCGGCAGCTTTTGTGCCATAACAGGGGAATGATATCTGTCTGACCTGTTTTCCTGCTGCGAGAAGCGTTTCATACAATTGTTTGGTTTGTGTTCCTTTTCCGCTTCCGTCGAGACCTTCTATGACAATCAATTTACCCTTCATATTATCCTTATCCAATCGGGAGCGGTTCGCGCTTGCTGTCATCCGGCTTCGGTGTTTCCGGCGTTTCATCGGGATTTTTTGTTTCGTCGGACTTTGGTGCTTCCGGCTTCAGCTCCTCGCGCGCTCCATACATTTTCTCATAATAAGCCTGATACTCGCCGGAGAGAATTTCTTCCCACCATTCGCGATGTGTCAGATACCAGTCAATTGTTTTCCGGATACCATCGACAAACTTTGTCTCAGGCAGCCAGCCAAGTTCGCTATGAATTTTCGTCGGGTCAATCGCATAGCGCATATCATGACCCTTACGGTCTTCCACATATTTAATCAGGCTTTCGGGCTTTCCGAGTGCCTTACAGATCATCTTTACAATATCAATATTCCGCATTTCGTTATGACCGCCGATATTATAGACCTCGCCGACTCTGCCGTTGCGGAGAATCAGGTCGATTGCCTTACAGTGGTCTTCGACATACAGCCAGTCGCGGACATTGATGCCCTCGCCGTATACCGGAAGCGGTTCATCCGCAAGTGCTTTTGTAATCATCAGCGGAATCAGCTTCTCCGGAAAATGGTACGGGCCATAGTTATTGGAGCAGCGGCTGATGGTAACCGGCAGTCCGTAAGTACGATGGTACGCGAGCACAAGCAGGTCTGCGCCTGCCTTCGAGCTGCTGTACGGGCTGGAGGTATGGATCGGGGTTGTTTCGGTAAAGAAGAGGTCGGGTCTGTCGAGCGGCAGATCGCCGTATACCTCATCGGTAGAAACCTGATGATAGCGCTTGACGCCGAACTTCCGGCTCGCGTCCATCAGCGTTGCCGTACCGATCACATTCGTCTGCAGGAATACTTCGGGATTGAGAATGGAGCGGTCTACGTGAGATTCCGCCGCGAAATTCACAACTACATCCGGCTTTTCTTCTGCAAAGAGCTGGTAGATCGCTTCTCGGTCACAGATATCTGCTTTCACAAAGCGGAAATTCGGATTGTCCATCACATCTTTCAGCGTGGAAAGATTGCCCGCATACGTCAGCTTGTCAACACAGATCACTCTGTCCTCGGGATGTGCGTCCAGCATATAGTAGATAAAGTTCGAGCCAATAAAGCCGGCACCGCCGGTTACGATGATGGTCATTTTTGTTTATCCTCCGCAAGAGAAATAATATATTTACCGTATTCAGTGGTTTCCATTTCACGCCCCAGCTTCAAGAGCTGTTCTTTCGTAATAAAGCCGCGGTTATATGCAACTTCTTCGATACAGGCAACATAGAAGCCCTGTGCGCCCTGCACGTACTTGACAAAGCTGCTTGCTTCGTACATCGCCTCGGGATTTCCGGTATCATACCATGTCATACCGCGGCGCATGGTTGTAACATGGAGCCGCTTCTGTTCCAGATAGACATTGTTCACAGCAGTGATTTCCAGCTCGCCGCGGGCTGACGGCGTGATATGCTTTGCGATCTCGATGACATCGTTATCATAGAAATAGAGGCCCGGAACAGCAAAATCAGACTTCGGATGCTCCGGTTTCTCCTCGATGGAGATTGCAACATGGTTTTTATCGAATTCCACAACGCCGTATGCAGTCGGATCCTTGACCTGATAGCCGAAGATGACCGCACCGCCCTGTTCCGCCCGTCTGCGCGACTTCGCGAGAATATCGGAAAATGTATTTCCGTAAAAGACATTATCGCCGAGTGCGAGACAGACGCAGTCATCACCTACAAATTCTTCGCCGATGATGAACGCTTCCGCAAGTCCGTTCGCATTCTCCTGGATTGCATAGCTGATTTCGATGCCGAGGTCTGAGCCGTCGCCCAGCAGCGTCTGATAGCTTTCAATTGCTTCCTTCGTGGAGATTACGAGAATTTCACGGATTCCTGCAAGCATCAGCGTAGACAGCGGATAATAGATCAGCGGCTTATCATAAACCGGTAAAAGCTGCTTGCTGACTGCTTTTGTAATCGGATAAAGTCTGGTTCCTTTTCCACCCGCAAGGATGATACCTTTCATGAATCTAAGCCCCTTTTCTACATTTTATCATCATTCTGGGTGTTCGGCATGCACATTCCGAACCCATCTTCGTACAGACATACATTGCCATTATTGTACACCATACACACTAAGTCTAACATATTCCAAACGAAAAATCAAGCTTTTTTTCAGATATTGGCTACCCTGTGATGAATTTTGTAAATTATGACAATATTCCCAGCATTACGCACAAAATTTGCACTTGTTTTCTGTGCAACCAGCATATGAAAGTTGCGAAAAGGTAATAATCTGTGCGTATTTTCGGGAACATACGTCTTTTTTTCGGGTATTGTCAGGCTGATATCATTATATCGGTTTTTCCCGCTCCTGTCAATGACAAAACGCTGGAAAACCGCCGTTTCAGGCGATATTTCGTGGTTTTCCCCGCACACAAAAACACGGTGCAAAACAGAATACCGCTGTTTTGCACCGAGCGATTCTCTACATTCCTTCTTCTCTGCCGCTTCGGTCACGCCGCTTCTCATTCTCATATTTCCGTTTCGTTGCAAGTCCTCCGCGGATATGGCGTTCCTTCTTATTTTTCTCCGTAATCGCCTTCACCTCCGCATACAGCCCTGCCTGTAAATGCGGAAGCTTAACGGTAATATCCTTATGTACGGTGGATTTGGAAATCCCGAATGCTTTTGCGGTGCTCCGGACGGTAGCGGAATGCGCGACGATATATTCCCCGAGCCGGATTGCCCTTGCATCCAAAGCTGCCTGATCTCCGTTCCCCGCACTTTGCCTGCTCTTCAAATTGCATCACTCCTCAAAACGGTTTGTGCGCTTCCTATCTCACCATATGCACCGTTTTTCCGGAAAATGCACAGACTCCAAAAACAAAAATCACACGCGCTTCCGTCTGTCATCGGATTCACGTGTGATTTCGTTTCATTCCATCGGATCCCCGTTCCGGCTTACCGGACGAAAAACATTCGCTCTTGCACGAAATGTGAGGAGTGCCCGGATCAGCTGCTCCGCATTCATCGCCCATGCACGCCGCACGCCATCCGGATCCAGAATCCGATAATGACCGCGCAGCCCCTTGACACGATGATGCTGGACTCTCCAGCCGTCTCGCTCATAGATGTCATTATACCAGAGCTTTCCTTCCATTGTCTTTGTCGGGAAATTCGGGATAAAATCCTCAGCCGAACAATCCATCCAGCGTGCAAACGCCGCACCGTCCGGCAAAATCGCCTCCATCTCCTCAATCAGCCTTCCGTTCGGATCATACGCATCGTCCGAATCATCCAGAAAGCCCTCCGCACAGAGTCTCCCCTGTTCCATCCGGCGAAGAATCGTATCCGCAGAAAAATTGAGTGTACCGCGGAACAGTCCGCCAAGCGACTGATACGGTTTCAGCAGCATCAGATCACAATCCGGATACTGCGTCCGCAGATTCGTCTTTCCGAATCCGCGCATCAGCTTGACGTTCTGTACCCCGTCAAGATACATCTCCTTATCATGGGAAACGACGAGAATCTCCCGGCATTCCGCGTCATAGAGCGGCTGGATACAAAGATTCCCCTGCTGGGAAACGCCGCCGTCCATATACACATAGCCCTGATACTGTACCGCGTCATATGCCCCGGGAAGTGCGGACGTCGCCATCAGCAGTGTACGGATCCGATCCGGCGAAAGTCCGTTCAGCTTATGAAATTCGGCGCGGGATTCTGTGACATTCCAGACGCTGACATATAATTGCAGCGGGGACGCACTCACCAGCTCCAGCGGCAGCATATGCAGCAGACGGATCATCCCCTCACGGGAAAAGATGGCAGTCCCCCCGCGCTCCGCTTTCAGCAGATCCTCTCTCCGGATCTCCTTCCAGATCCTTCCGATCAGCTCCGCATCCTTTCCCGCCAGCGACAAGGTATAAAGCACCATATTCAGTGCACCCACCGAACAGCCGGCGATTGCACGCAGCTCCGTCAGCATTCCGCGTGCAGCCAGCACCTCCAGTGCACCTGCCTGAAACGCACCCTTTGCACCGCCGCCGCAGAGTGCAAGTCCGGTCGGCTTCGAAATGTCAGTTCGCGTGGTTGTTTCCATATTCTGTCTCCTTTTCTCCGATTCCAAACGGAAATGAAGCAATGAAGCGGAGACGGATGTATCATTCTCATACATCCGTCTCTTTTGCCTTATTACTTGATCGCATCCAGCGCTCTTACGAGTGCATCATAGAATTTCGAAATACCGCCGGTACCCGTGAAGCGGTTCAGACGGATTGTCTTTCCGGTATATGCCCCGTCCAGCATGACGTAATAATTATTGGAAGACTCCGGAATGAACGACAGCACCCGTTTTCCGCCCGAAAGCAGATCATAGGTGATCGTTGCGGCAGGCTCTCCCTCCGGCTTTGCATCCAGTGCAAGCTCTGTAAAACGAAGGGTACTGAGTTCACGATAATATGTCTGGAACTGTTCGGAAAGCTCAGTGCTTTCAAACGCGTCAATATCAATGTCGTTGAAGGCATACTGCCCGTTCGCATAGTCGATATGGAGCGTACAGTTCATATCGTAAATATCGCCCAGATCTACGTGGACAGCAGAAATATCCTCGATATTGATATCCACACAGTACGGCTCGATATAGGCTTCTGCATCCGCATCCAGAAATACCATATGGTTGCGGAGCACCTTAAAGACCTGCTTGCTCTTTGTGAAATAGCCGTACATCTTGGTTTCGTTCGTTTCCTCCGAACAGGGATTTCCGAACCAGATTTCTTCTGCGTCCGTACCATCGGATGTGACACCCTTGATCAGAAGCTTTGCATACGGCTCCTCCAGTCCGTACTGTTCGAGATCGCTCGGATTTTCCTCCACGAAATCTGTTACGGTAATACGGACGAGGTTATTGATCATATTCTCGATTTCAGATCGGTATACAGGGAAATCAACAGGCTGTTTCATGCCCCATTCGTTCTGTTCGTTTCTGGTCAGCTCAACAATGGTCTTTCCGCCGCGTTCAAGACGATAGTAGTTGACCTGTGTGCTGAACGCGTCAAACAGATAGACACTCTTGAGCGTATCTTTTGCAACACAGAAAATCGAACCCATGCTGTAATTGATGGTATAGATATCGTCCGAACCTTCCACCATGACATAATATGCATCGAAGGTCGGGGTATTATCGCCCACATACAGCACATACGGATCATCTTCACCGGTTTCAGTGGTATAAACCTTTACGGTAACCGGATGATCGAAGCCGAACTGTGTCGTATCCTCCGCATCAAAGACTACGGTTTTTTCCGATTGCAGCGAACAGAAATAGTTGCAGATCGTCGCGACAACCTGTGCATTGATCGTGAACTGTTCCTCGGAGGTCAGCTCCCAGCGCAATGCTTCCGTATTCCAGTCAAAACGGAAATGACCGTCTTCGTTGTCGATTTCAATTCTTCGGGTCAATGTCGAATCGAACGAGAACAGTGTTTTCGGGCCGCCGATTGCTGCACGCTCCTCTTTATCGGTAAGCATTGCATCCACGATGAAGAATATGCAGCAGAAAATTACGGCTGCGGCAGCAAGGATCCAGATCCATTTATACTGCTTCATGCGTCTCTCCTCCTCAGCCATACAACACCGCCGGCAACCAGCATTGCTGCGGGAATCGCAAGAAATACTGCCATCATTGCCTTTGCGCTTTCGGAGCTGTTGATCGGCAGCTCGTCATATACCTTGGTCTTATTCTCGATATTCATATCGACGTCACTGTTATACATCCATGTTACAGTCGAGAGATAGAGATAAAGCGGTGCGATATAATAGTTGGTATCGGTCGCTTCATCGGTCATGAATTCCGCAGATCCGAATACGGTCATCTTCGCATTGTTGCGGATCGAGTCCATCGAATACATCGCAAGCGTCAGTTCCTGACCTTTTACGGTTTCGGGGTCGGTCTGCTTTCCGCCGTAGGGCTCGCCGACTGCTGTCGGCTGGGTCTTAATCAGCGTATCAATCTTACAGGATGTGTAATTCGAACCGTAGATGCTGTAAAAGCTTCTTGCCGCCGGCATATACGGAATAATCGTGGTATCGTTAATGAGTGCAGATGTCAGGTCGATATCGCTGTCGGGATTTGCCGGTACCATATCCGCCATATAGATGAACTGGTTGCCGGACGCATGGCGCGCGGTATCCGATTCATACACACGGTTATAGTCCATGCCGATACAGAAGCTCTGCATCATTGCTTCGAGATTGCTGTACTCGACATCATCCATATTCGGTGTCATCAGCAGCGAAACATTGCCGCCCTTATCGAGGAACGCATTCAGCTTCTCATATTCCGCATCGCTGATATCACGGGTGGGGCCGGCAACGACGACGATACAGGCGTCCTCCGGCACAGCCTCCGCATTCATGAGGTTCAATGTTTCCGCACCGTAGTTATAGTTTCCGAGGTTGGCAACCAGCTTTGAATACTGGTCGAGGGTATTTTCGCCGTGACCCTCCAGGAAGTATACGGTCGGCTCCACTCCGTCTACAACGGATTTCATCGCGCCCGTAAAATAATTCTCCGCACAGAATTCTGCGGAAACGACTTTGGTATTGCCGGCAGAATCCTCCTCGTACTGATAGGTATACATCAGTGACGCAGGGATACGCTTCACCATGCCGTTATAGGTGAACATAAAGTCATAGTCACTCAGGTTATAGAAATTATTCGGGTTGATATCCTTGAGGACCTGCGGATTGGTATCGGGGTCAAAGTCAATCAGGTTGAAGCAGTTGTATTCTTTGTACGCAAGCAGAGTACGGTAGAGCGCAAGCAGCTCCAGCTCGCCTTCCAGTTCCTCCAGCTCGCCCAGAAAATATACGTCTACCACAATATTCTCCGCATCCAGAGAATCCAGATAGTCGGTTGTGGTTTTCGTCAGCGTATAAAGGCTGTGGGGGGTCATATCGAAGTTGATGTTCAAGCGGTCGAATATCAGATTCAGCGGAATTGCCACCGCAAGCACCAACGCCGCCAACGCCCACGCTATCGTAGTGAACTTTTTATTTTTGCTGTTGACAGCATTTTCCATTTTCAGTATTCCTCCGAAGGTATGCCAATCCGGTTTGTTCCGCACGGCATACGGTTATATTTTTGATGGATGCCGCGGATTATGCACGGCTCTGACGACGTTTTTCGATGATAATAATTGTCCAGATCACGATGACTGCCGAAATCGACAGGAAGAAGAACAGATCGGAAAGACTGAACAAGCCCTGGGAAAAGCCGACAAAGCGTGCTTCCGTCGAGAACCAGTTGAAGATTTTTGCAAGAAACGGAATCGACTGGATGAAATCACTGCTTGTGAAGTTATCGAGGAAGATCAGCAGGATCATAGCAGCCTCACCGAATACAGCCGCAAGAATGGGGCTGTCGGTCAGCGCGGAAATCATCACGCCGACTGCGATACAGACCATACCCCAGAGGAGGAAGCCTGTGTAGCCGCAGAACAAGCCTGCGCCGACAACCGAACCCTTGATGAAGACCACCAGCGGGAATGCCAGCGACAGCAGCATCATACAGGCGAATACCGTAACGACTGCAAAATACTTCGCGAGCACAACCTTTGTAATGGTAATCGGTGCGGAGAGCCAGAGTGTTTCGGTATGGGATTTCCGCTCCTCCGCGAAGGTTCTCATCGTCAGCAGCGGAATCATAAAGATGAAATAGAAGAAATTATTATAGAATACATCCGAAAAAGAGAACTTGAATACATTATTGTCCATATTCGAGATGCCGCTGATAAAGCTCAGCGAGAACACCAGCAGGAACAATGCGCTGATGACATACGCAAACGGCGAGCAGAAATAGGACTGGACTTCCTTTTTATAAAGTGCAAACATCAGTCGGTTACCTCCTCATCATTGCTGTCGGCGGCATCCTCGGAGCCGGCGTCTGTGTCATCATAGGGGTTCTGACCGGTTTCAGCAGCGTGCTGTTCCTCCAGCTCCTTTCCAAGCTCTTCGAGCAGTTCGGCACGTGACTGTGCCCTCGGAGCGGCGGTCAGCTTCACAAAGATTTCTTCCAGATTGACGCGCACCGGATTGACTTCAACAACCATGCAATCCTCGGCAATCAGCTTCGCCATCAGCTTCTTACGTACTGTTTCATCTTCCATGACGACCGTATATTCATTGACGCCGGCGGAAATATATTCAACTTCCCGTACTTCCTTGACGCCCTCCGTCTCACGGATCAGATTCGTAATCTTTGCAATATCGCCTTCGATCTTCATGCGGATTGCGGGATCGGCGGCAACGCTCTTTTCCAGATTCTCAATCGTATCAACTGCACGGATCTGACCTTTGTTGATAATCACAACGCGTTCACAGACCGCACTGACCTCCGCGAGGATATGGGTCGAGAAGATAATCGTATGATCTTTCGCAAGATCCTTGATAAGGTTTCTGACTTCCATCACCTGTTTCGGGTCGAGACCGACCGTCGGCTCGTCCAGTATCAGGAACTTCGGCGAACCGAGGAGTGCCTGTGCGAAGCCGACACGCTGACGATAGCCCTTGGAAAGATGGCCGATAATCCGGTTCTGGACATCCGTAATCTTCAGACGTTCCATTGCATTTTCGACCTGTTTTTTCCGATCGGCGCGTTTTACGCCCTTCAGCCCCGCAGCAAATTCGAGATACTGCCGCACACGCATATCGACATATACCGGCGGCAATTCCGGCAGATAGCCGATTCTCCGCTTCACTTCCATCGGATCCTTGGCGATGTCGTACCCATCCACCAGAACCGTTCCCGAAGTGGACGGAAGACAGCCCGTAATCATGTTCATGGTTGTCGATTTTCCCGCACCGTTGGGGCCGAGAAATCCGAGTACCTCATGGTCACCGACCGTAAAGGAAATATCCTGTACAGCGGGATGGCTGCCATAGTACTTGGTAAGATTCTTGATTTCTACCATATTATAATAGTATCCTTTCCCTCTCCGTATCTGTCGTCCGGTACAAACAGTCAGATACAGAAAAATATGTACGCAAACAGGCTGCCCCCTCGCAGGCCGTTTCCGCTTCAACAGACGATTCCCGATTCCAATCCGGCGAATGCGTCTATTTCATACATTATCTCAAAAAAAGATGAACATAGTATGAACATTCCGTAACGAAACTATGAATCCATACGGAATTATGACACCGACTATATTGTACGCTCCGATTGTGTGTATCCTGTGTCAGGCGACTGAGAACATCGTGCAAAGACGCAATTTCGTTCGAAAATACTACAATATCCGATATATGGCAGGTTGCACAAAGGGCAGATGCGAATTTTGGTAAAGCGTCCAAAAAAGCCGTAAAAGCGCTCCGCTTTTTGGTTTATCCCTTGACAAACCCAATTTCGCGGACTATAATGAAGTAAGGAATTGTATAGGGATAGCTGTCTTAGGTGTACCCTGACGGCAATCCATATGCAACAAGCAAGGCTTCCGGTCTCAGAACGCACGGGTAACTGTATCGGAAACCTCGTTCCGCAAAAAGCATGACACCCGACTGATTGCGTTGATCAGTCAAGTCCGTGCAAAGCTACCCAAACCAAAATTTTACGAGAGGGGAAAAAAAGAAATGCAATTCAAGAAAAGCAAAGCCATTCTCGCAGCTGTTCTGACAGCAGCAATGGCATCCAGCGCCATCATGACTTGTACCGCATCTGCACAAGATGGATACCGCGCTGGTAAGCGAACCAAGGAAGAAAAGTATGGTACTGCTACCTATGCTCAGCGCTTCCTGTCCCTGTATGACGACGTTATCACCAACGGCGTCGAAAACGGCTACCTCAGCAAGAATAACATCCCGTCGGGCGGTTTCGGTGTTCCGTATCACTCGATCGAAGAAGTTATCTGCGAGGCTCCTGACTATGGTCACGAGACCACTTCCGAAGCTATGTCCTACATCGTCTGGATGGCAGCTATGGAAGACAACATCACCAAGAACGCAGGCATTGCAGGCGTTTCTCCCTCCAGCGATCTCCCGAAGGCTTGGAAGACACTCGAAGTCATGATCCCGACTTCTCAGTCCGGCTTCTGGACCGCTAATCTCAGCTCCCAGGTTGCGAAGGAATATCCGGGTCCTGCATACGGCGATACTTCCGACCCCGGTCTTGAGGGCTATCCTTCCGAGGGTAACGAGCAGAACGTCGGTAAGAACCCGATCCACAAGGAATTTACTTCCGCTTACGCTTCCCAGAAGGGCGAATACCTCCTCCACTGGCTGGCTGACGTCGATGACTGGTATGGTTTCGGCGGTTCCGCTCAGGGCGAGCTCGGTACCTTTACCTTCATCAACACCTTCCAGCGCGGTGACCAGGAATCCTGTTTCGAAACCATCCCGCATCCGGCTATCGAGAACCTCGAATTTGGTAACAGCCAGCAGGGTATGAAGTTCGCTTTCCAGAAAAGCACTGCAAAGTCCTGGTCCTACACCAACGCTCCTGACGCAGAAGACCGTGCAATTCAGGCTGTCTACTCTGCAAACCGCTGGGGCGTAGGCAACAGCGATGTTACCGCTAAGGCTGCTATGATGGGTGATATGTGCCGTAACGATATGTTCGACAAGTATTACAAGACCATCGGCTGCCAGAGCTTCGAAGCTGATGCTTCCGGCGGCGGCCTCGACGGCCAGCACTTCCTGATGTCCTGGTATACCGCATGGGGCGGCGCTGCTGACGGCTCTTGGGCTTGGCAGATCGGCTGTTCTCACTCCCACCAGTTCTATCAGAACCCGCTCGCAGCTTACGGTCTGCTTTATGATTCCGGTCTGAGCTCCGGCATGAAGTCTACCAACGCTGTTAAGGACTACACCACTTCCCTCCAGCGTCAGCTCGAGCTCTATCAGTGGCTCCAGTCCGCAAACGGCCCGTTCGCCGGCGGATGCACCAACAGCTGGAACGGTAAGTACGAAAAGTATCCGTCCGGCAGATCTACCTTCTACAAGATGGCTTATGTTGAGCATCCTGTATACGCTGACCCGGGTTCCAACCACTGGATCGGTAACCAGGTCTGGTCTACTCAGCGTCTCGCTGAACTGTACTACCTCATCAAGACCGAAGGCGATGCTTCGAACGGCTCCGTTAAGCCCGGCGGCCAGACCATGGAAGCTTCTCTCGCTACCATGCTCGAGAAGTGGGTCAACTTCTTCCTCACCGAAACTAAGCTCTCTGGTACCAATGAGTTCGAAATCCCTGCAACCCTCGACTGGTCCGGTCAGCCTGCTGAATGGACCGGTACTTACAGCGCTTCCGCTAACAGCGGCCTGACCTGTGAAGTTACCGCTCGCGGCAGCTCCGACCTCGGCTGCGTCAGCTCCCTCGCGAACACCCTCATCTACTATGCAGCAGCTGAAGGCGTTGAGGCTTCCGGCGTTGTCAAGGAAGGCTCCTCTACCGGCGAAAAGGCTCTCTACCTCGCACAGCAGCTCATCGACCGTGAATGGGATCAGGCTCGTGACGACGTAGGTCTCTCCCTCACCGAGCATAACGGCTCCCTCACTCGTTTCTTCGAGCAGGAAGTCTATATCCCGTCCGGCGCTTCCGGTACATTCCCCTATGGATATGAAGTTTCCTCCGGTGCTACATTCAGCGATCTCCGTCCGATGTACGAGGATCTTCCTAAGTATCAGGAACTCAAGGCTGCTTGGGAAAAGGATAAGGCAGCAGGTGCTGTTTACGATAACGATACTTCCGATACCAGCCAGTTCAAGAATGTTGCTGCAGTTGACCTCAACTACCACAGATTCTGGCATATCGGTGACGTTCTGATGGCAAATGGTGCTATGTATCAGCTGTATCCGAACGTTACTCCGTCTATCGGCGGTGAAGGAGACCAGACTACCACCACAACCACGACCACCACGACTACCACTTCTTCCACTCCGGATGCTTCTGAAACCGACTGGGGTAATGCTGACTGCTCCACCGGCGCTACTCCTCAGGATCGTGTCGATATCTCCGACGTTATTCTGATGGCTCGTATCGCTGCTGAAGATACAACCGCCAGCATCACCGCTCAGGGTAAGCTCAATGCAAACGTTTCTAAGCCGTCCGTCAACAAGATCGACAGCGAAGACGTTGTTATGGTTATCAAGTTTATCGCTCGTCTGATTGATTACTCCGCGCTCGGCAAATAATCGAATCAGCGATTCTACACGCGATTTCCATTCAAACCCCCTCCGTTCATCCGGAGGGGGTTTTTGTGCTTTTGTTGCCAATTTGTTTCCGTTTATCCCTTGATTTTCTTCCCGAAATATGGTATACTAAGTAGATGAATTATCCCTTTACCACTTTATTCGGAAAGAAGGTTGCGATATGCCTAAAAGTATGACCGGCTACGGCAGAGCCCAACAGCTCGCGGACGGACGCGATGTCCTCGTCGAGATTCGTGCCGTTAATCACCGCTACTATGAATTTTCTGCGCGACTCCCAAGAACCTGTCTTTACCTCGAAGAAAAACTCAAAGCCTTCCTCAATGGAAAAATTACCCGCGGCAAGGTCGAGGTTTCTGTTACCATCAATCGCCCCGATGGCAGAGATGCGAAAATCGCTGTCAACCATTCCATTGCTGAGGGCTATCTCCTTGCCCTCCGCCAGCTCGGCACTGATCTCAACCTGACCGACGATATCGCACTCTCCTCCCTCCTCCGCCTCCCCGAACTCTTTACACTTACCAAAGAACAGGATGATGAGGAGGAAATCTGGTCGGTCGTTTCTGCTTGTGCAGAATCTGCGCTCTCCGCTTTCCTTGAAATGCGTCAGCGGGAAGGAAAACGCCTCGCGGATGATCTCCTCGAAAAACTCGATCATATCGAAGATATGCTCCGCCGTGTCGAGGACATCGTCCCAACCGTTGCCGAAAATTATCGCAGCAGACTCTATGCAAAGCTCTCCGAAATCCTCGCCGATTCCAATATCGAAGAACAGCGGATCCTTACCGAAACTGCCATTTTTGCTGAAAAAACCGCAGTTGACGAGGAAACCGTCCGCCTGCATAGCCACCTCGCTCAGGCAAGAGATTTACTCGCGTCGGATGAGCCGGTCGGCAGAAAACTCGATTTCCTCGTTCAGGAAATGAATCGTGAGGTCAATACCATCGGCTCCAAAGCACAAGACCTCAATATCACAAAACTCGTCGTGGATATGAAATCGGAAATCGAGAAAATTCGTGAACAAATCCAGAACATCGAATAATCGCCGCTTCGGCAGAAAGGAATCTCCCAGATGAGACTTATCAATATCGGCTTCGGCAACATGATTTCCTGTGCCCGCCTGATTACCATCGTCAGCCCTGAATCCGCACCCATCAAGCGTATCGTTCAGGATGCGAAGGACAGCGGCAGACTCATCGACGCAACATATGGCAGACGTACCCGCGCTGTCATCGTAATGGACAGCGACCATGTCATTCTCTCTGCCATCCAGCCCGAAACCATCGGTGCACGACTCTCCGGAAACGCTGTCCCGACAGATGAGGAGGAAGAGATTTGAAAAAAGGCTTACTGATCATCTTCTCAGGCCCCTCCGGCTGCGGCAAAGGGACTGTCCTCAAAGAAATTCTCCAGGACGACAGCTTCTATCTCTCAGTTTCTGCAACCACCCGCCCCCCTCGTCCCACTGATATCGACGGCGTAGACTATCGCTTCCTCTCGATAGATGATTTCCAGCAAAGAATCGACAGCAATGCCATGCTCGAATATGCAGAATTCTGCGGAAATCTCTATGGCACACCCGCAGATATGGTCGATAAAATGCGCGCCGAGGGAAAAAACGTCATCCTTGAAATTGAAGTGGAAGGCGCGTTACAGGTGATGAAAAAATGTCCCGACGCCATTTCCATCTTCCTGCTCCCCCCCTCTCTCTCTGAGCTCGAACGGCGGCTGCGGAACCGCGGCACAGAATCCGAGGAGGTCATACGCAAACGCATTCAGCGTGCCGAAGAGGAAATAAAACTGGCTTATCATTACCGCTACCTCATCGTCAATCAGACAGTCGATACGGCTGTGGAGGATTTCCGCGCAATCATTCGTGCGGAATCCAGAACTTATCATCTGAATCAGGAAATTATAGGAGAGATTTTATCATGTTAAGACCTGCTATGAGTGAATTTATCGGCAAGAACGACAGCTACTATGCCCTCGTCATCGGCATCGCAAAGCGTGCACGCGAAATCGCAATCAATCTCTATGAGAATGGTCAGCGTCTCGAAGAAAAACCTGTAAAGACTGCTGTCGAGGAATTCGCCGCAAAAAAATATAAGATCGTGGAAGCTGAAAATACCGAAGCAAAATAAGCTCCTCTGAGCTTTTCCCACTTCTTCTCTGATCGGAGGTGCGCATATGTCCCGATTTTCCGGAAAGCTTGTCGCTCAGGTCGCTCTGAATGCGGCATCCTTCGGATATGACCGATATTACAGCTATGCTGTGCCCGAAGTCTGGGCGGATACTGTCAGAATCGGTATGCGCGTCGCCGTTCCCTTCGGAAGCGGAAATCGCCGCAGAATCGCCATGATTCTTGCGCTCACAAACGAACAGCCGCTCTCTGAAGATGGGACGCCGCTCCGCCTCAAGCCCATCGCAGGAGTGCTCGATACCGAACCGGTGCTCAATGATGAACTCCTTTCGCTCGTCCACTTCCTCCATGAACGTACATTCTGTACCCGATACGACGCGGTGCGTGCGGTACTCCCCGGCGGTATGCAGATCCGGCTCCAGGAACAGTTTCTTCCTGTGACGCCGCCGGATGGCATCCGCCTTTCCGAAGAAGAAGAAAATTATCTTTCGATGCTCCGAAAAGCCCGCTCCCGTCATGAGCTCGATCGCCTTCTCCAGACGAAAGGCGATCAGCAGCGAAAAGAAATTCTCTGTGCACTCGAAGAAAAGGGCTGTCTTGTCCGTATCACGGAGGGGAAGAAAGCAGCGGCTGACCATACCGATAAAATGCTCCGACTGTCGGGCGAATATCGTGCGAATCCATCCGCTTTCCGCCCAACACCCAAACAACGGACGGCACTTGCCGTACTCGAAGCCCATGAGATGATTTCCGCGAAAGAATGTGCATACTATGCAGGTGTGACGGAGAATGTCATCCGGAATCTCGTCAAATCCGGTATCGCAGAACTGTTCGAAGTCGAGCTGCTCCGTGTGCCAAGAGATGCGGTTGTCACAAAACCACCCGAAATGACAATCCTCTCCGAAGAACAAGAGGCTGCGTTTCAGGCGGTCGCATCTGCTGTGGACGCCGGAAAAGCTGCCGCATTCTTACTCTATGGTGTGACCGGAAGCGGAAAAACCGCCGTCTTTGAACAGCTGATCGCACATACGCTCAGACAAGGCAAACAGGCACTCCTGCTGATTCCCGAAATCTCCCTCACCCCACAAATCGTTCAGCGCTTCCAACAGGCTTTCGGCAATCAGGTTGCCCTCATCCACAGCGGCTTATCCCTCGGTCAGCGGCTCGATACCGATAAGCTCATCCGACGCGGTGAGGTCAATATCGTCATCGGTACGCGAAGTGCTGTTTTCGCACCGCTTTCCCGTCTCGGACTTATCATCCTTGATGAGGAGGGCGAGCATTCCTATAAATCCGATGCCGCACCGCGCTACCATGCGGCGGATATCGCAAAGGAACGCTGTCGCTACCATCAGGCGGCACTCGTACTCGCCTCCGCTACACCCTCCCTCGAAAGCAGATATCTTGCGGAAAAAGGTGTTTACCGGCTTCTTACCTTAAAACAGCGCTATAATCAGGCGCCCCTCCCCGAAGTCACGGTCGTCGATATGAATGTCGAACGGATGAACGGCAACAACAGCCCGTTTTCCATTGCACTTGCGGACGCGCTCCGCGACAATCTTTCGAACGGTAAGCAGAGCATCCTCCTCCTCAATCGACGCGGCTACCATACAATGCTCCAGTGCACGAAATGCAATACGCCCGTTTATTGTCCGAATTGCTCGGTGCCGATGACGTTCCATAAGCCAAACGGCAGTCTGATGTGTCATTACTGCGGACATATCCAGCCGCCGGTTTCTGAATGTCCTGCCTGCGGGCATGATAATCTCCGGAAGATGGGCTTCGGTACCCAGCGGCTCGAAGAAGAATTGCAGTCCCTCCTCCCTACCGCTAAAATCCTCCGCATGGACGCCGATACCACCATGACACGGTCTGCCTACGAAACAGGCTTTCAGGCTTTCGCTCGCGGAGAATATGATATTATGTGCGGAACACAGATGATCGGAAAAGGTCTCGATTTCCCGAATGTCACACTCGTCGGCGTCGTTTCGATTGATAAAGCACTCTATGCCGGCGATTTCCGAAGCTATGAACGCACGTTTTCTCTCATTACACAGGTGGTCGGAAGAAGCGGCCGCGGCGAATATGCCGGACGCGCCATCCTCCAGACCGCTATGCCCGAACACTATGTCCTCGCGCTTGCCGCAAAACAGGACTATGACGGATTTTACGCGGAAGAACTCGCGCTGCGCCGTGCACTCATGTTTCCGCCGATTTGTGATCTTTGCGTCATCGGCCTTTCCGCAGTGCTCGAACAAAAGGTCAAACAGGCTGCTGCACAGTTCATCGTCCTCCTCACACAGAAAATTCAGCGCGAACAATTAAAGCTTCCGCTTCGTGTCTTAGGTCCCGTTGAAGCAAGCTATGGGAAATTAAACGGAAAATATCGCCGGCGGATTCTTCTGAAATGTAAGAATACCGCGCTGATGCGGAACTTTATTCGTGAGCTGCTTTCCATATGCTTCTCTGACAAGCATTTCAGCGGCGTCAGTATTTATGCCGATATGAACGGCGACTGCGGTGTATAATATCTCTCATCCGCTGCTGAGGGTTCTGATTCCATACCGAGAGGAGCTGTCTTGTCAATGAAACTCTGTTTTCTCACCAAGCCGCAGATCATCCGCAGACTGATTCTGCTGATGATTCTCTGTATCATCGGATTTGTGGCTGTCTGCATCCGCTGTAACCCCAAATGGAATCCGGCACCGCAAAATATTGTCATCCGAACGATGCCCGATTCGCTCCCCGATATCGAACCCGAAGGCATGACACAGGAAACCAGAATCTTACCGCCCGACGGCTTTACACGCATCCCCGCAGCCGAGGACAGCTTTCTCTCCTATCTGCGTGCGATGCCGCTGCTCGAACATGGCGCGGAGCTTTGTACCTATCGCGGAGATACGCTCTCTGCTGCCAATGCGGCAGCGGTCTATGCCCTCGATATCGGTGACGAGGGTTTTCAGCAATGCGCCGATTCCATTATTCGTGTATACAGCGAATATTACCTCGCACAAAACCGCCCCGAAGATATCGCCTTTCACCTCTCCAACGGTTTCCTCTGTGATTATGAATCATGGATGCGCGGAAACCGTGTACTCGCATTCGGCGATTTCACATTCTGGGTCAAATGTGCAAAACCCGACGACAGCTATCAGACATTCCGAAATTATCTTGTCACTGTTATGCGCTATGCAGGTACGATTTCTCTCTACGATGAATCTACCCCCATCACAATCGAAGATGCTCATACAGGCGATTATTTCTGCCGGCCCGGTTCCCCCGGTCATGTCATTCTGATTGTGGATGAGGCGGTGAATGCCGACGGGGAACGCTGCTTCCTCCTCGCACAAGGCGCAATTCCTGCACAGAGCTTTCATATCCTCGCCAAAAGCACCCCCTCCGATTCCCCATGGTTTTCGGAAACAGAGCTTTCCGAATCCACACTCCGCCTTTCCGGCTACACCTTTGAATCGGATGCACTCCGCCGCAGATCCGGCGGCTTCCCTTCGTAAATTCAGCCAAAGGAGCTTAAAATATAACATGGCAATTCGCAATATCGTGAAAGAGGGCGACCCCGTCCTCCATAAAAAATGCAGACCCGTTGAACGCTTCGATGAAAAACTCGCCGCCCTCCTCGATGACATGATCGAGACCCTCAAACAAGCCGGCGGCGTCGGACTTGCCGGCCCCCAGGTCGGTATCCTCCGCAGAATCTTTATCATGGATCTCGACGACGAGATTATCGAAGCCATTAACCCCGAAATTATCAAGCAAAGCGGTAAAATCCGTGATCTGGAAGGCTGTCTTTCCGTTCCGAATAAGTGGGGCTATGTCACAAGACCCAAATCCGTTGTCTTACGTGCTTACGACAGAAACGGCGTTTTATATGAACGGAAATTCTCTGAGCTTGGCGCAAGATGCGTCTGCCATGAGTCCGGCCACCTCGATGGTCAGCTCTTTACCGAGCTTGTCGAAGAATATGTCAAACCGGAGCGTGAAGAATGAACAATCCGATTTCTATCGTTTTTATGGGAACACCCGATTTCTCCGTTCCCACTCTCGAAGCACTGCACGAAAACGGCTGTACGATTCAGGCGGTCTTTACCCAGCCCGATCGTCCCCGCGGCAGAGGCAATCGCCTCCAGCCTTCTCCTGTAAAGAAAAAAGCGCAGGAACTTGCAATTCCTGTTTATCAGCCGCTCTCGCTCCGTAAGGGCGATGACGCGGCACAGGCACTCGAAGTGCTCCGCAGACTCCACCCCGATCTGATCGTGGTCATCGCCTACGGTCAGATTCTTCCGCAGGAAATTCTCGATCTGCCAAAATACGGATGTGTCAACCTCCACGCCTCCCTCCTCCCGAGATGGCGCGGCGCCGGCCCCATCCAACGCTGTATTCTCGCAGGCGATGAGAAAACCGGCGTCACCTCCATGCAGATGGCGGCCGGTCTCGATACGGGCGATATGCTCCGTACCGCCGAAACCCCCATCGCACCCGATGAAACAGCTTCTACCCTCCACGACAGACTCTCAGAACTGTCCGCCGAGGTGATGCTCGATACCCTCCACGATATCCTTGCCGGCACACTCTCCCCTATCGCGCAGGATGACGCGCTCGCCTGTACCGCCGATAAGCTCACAAAGGATATGAGCCGTCTCGATTTTACCTACCCCGCACACCAGATCGACCGCACCATCCGTGCACTTTCCGGTTTTGCAATGCTGGGCGGAAAACGCGTCAAGCTCTTAGCTTCGGTTTACAGCGAAGCGCAATCCGATGCAGCACCCGGTGTGATTGTCGATGAGAAAACCATGCGCTTTGTCTGCGGCGACGGAAGATGCGTCATCCCACTCGTCATTCAGGCGGAAGGCGCTAAGGCGATGGCTGTCAAGGACTATCTCCGCGGCCATCCCGTGCAGTGCGGCGACGCCTTTTCTCAGGTCGTCAGCGGATAATTCCGCGATTGCCTGCATATATTAAGGGTGAATCGGGCGATTTACCCGAAAGGAATGTTTGCATGACAGGATTAGAACCGCGTATTTTATGCGTCAGAACGCTGATTCGTGCCGCAGAGGCGAAAAGCTATGGCAATCTCGCGCTCCATACTGCACTCGCAAAATCCAATCTCTCCCCGCAGGACAAGCGGATCTGCACGATTCTCTTTCAGGGGACTGTCGAACGCCTGCTGACTGTTGACGCCTGTATCCGCCAGTATGCAAGACGCGATCCGGATCAGATTGACCTGCGGATCCGCTGCATTCTCCGCTGCGGAATCTACGAACTCCTCTACCTCCGTACACAGGAGGCTGCTGTCGTAAATCTCTGGACGGAAACAGCCAAAGCGCTCCGTCAGTTTAAGGCTTCCGGCTTTGTCAATGCGGTGCTGCGCGGATTCTTGCGTGCAGAGAAAAAAATTCCGATCCCTGCGGAGGAAACGGAGGCGCTCTCGATTCAGTATTCGGTTCCGCTTCCCCTTATCCGCCAGCTGCTTTCGGATTATCCCAAAGAGCTGATTACCGATTTCCTTTCTGGGAGCATTGGCGAACCGCCAATCTACCTGAAACGAAATCCCCTGGTCTGTGACGAAGCCGCGTTCATCGCTTCCTTTCCCGATCAGATGCTCACAAAAGTGCCTGCGGTTCCGGATGCCTATCTGCTGACGCGCGGCGGCCAGCTCACCGAACTCGATGCTTTCCGAAAAGGAATGTTCCATGTACAGGATTTAGCCTCCCAGCTTTGCTGTCTCGCGCTCGACCCCCAGCCCGATGAAACCATTCTGGATGTCTGTGCCGCACCGGGCGGAAAATCCTTTACGATCGCGCAATGGATGCAAAACCGCGGCAGAGTCCTTTCCTATGATCTCCACGAGAATCGTGTAAAGCTCATCCGCGACGGCGCAAAACGCCTTCATCTCAGCTGTATCTCCGCACAGGTCGGGGATGCCGCAAAACCCGCGCCCGACCGCCCGATGGCAGATCGTGTGCTGTGTGACGTACCCTGTTCCGGCTTCGGCGTCATCCGCAGAAAACCGGAAATCCGATATAAATCCCTCGAAGAAACTGCCGCGCTCCCCGAAATCCAGTACCGGATTCTCGAAGCTTCTGCGGCTTCCGTAAAACCCGGCGGCGTACTGGTCTATTCCACCTGTACCGTCGCAAAAGCCGAAAATGAACAGGTCGTTTCCGCTTTCCTCTCCGCACACCCCGAATTCTCCCCCGAAAAACCCTGGCAGAATTTCGAATCGCTCGCGGCGTATGGAACGGAAATGACGACACTGTTCCCACGGATGCTCGGCTCCGACGGCTTCTTCCTCGCAAAGCTCAGACGGGCTGCAAACTGAAACGGGAGGTGGATGATTTGCAAACCCCAACAGAAAAAACTGAGATCCTCGGTCTCCTCCCCGATCAGCTGAAATCTGTCCTTTCCGACATGGGCGCACCCGCCTTCCGCGCCAAACAGATCTTCCGCTGGCTTCATGTCAGACGCGTCACAGACTTCTCCGAAATGACAGACCAATCTAAACAGTTTCAAAATGAATTGGATTCACGTTTTTGTATAAAGCGGATAAATATTGTGCAAAAGCTTGCATCTCATATGGATGATACTGTAAAATATCTATATAGGCTTTCCGACGGGAATCTTGTCGAAGCAGTCCGAATGGTATACCATCACGGCGTAACCGCCTGTATCTCAACTCAGGTCGGCTGTAAGATGGGATGTAAGTTCTGTGCATCCGCACCGCTCGGATTTATCCGCAATCTGACTGCCGCCGAAATGCTCGGTCAGATCTATGCGATGGATGCCGATTCGCCCGAAGATGCGCGGATTTCCGGTATCGTACTGATGGGAATCGGAGAGCCGCTCGATAACTATGACAATGTGATTCAGTTTCTGAAGCTCATTTCCCATCCCGACGGCAGAAATATGAGCCTTCGGCATCTTTCCCTCTCTACCTGCGGCATCGTTCCGATGATCGACCGCCTCGCAGAAGAAAATTTCCCGCTGACACTCTCGGTCTCGCTCCATGCGGCAACCGATGAGAAACGCTCCGAGCTGATGCCGGTCAACCGCAAGTATCCCCTCGACCAGCTCCTCGCTGCCTGTCAGCGCTATTTCCGGAAAACCGGACGGCGTATTACCTTCGAATATGCTGTCATCGCAGGCGAGAATGATACGCCTGCTGCGGCTGCCGCACTCGGCGCAAGACTGCGCCCCGTTTTCAGCGGTCAGCGTCCCCATATCAACCTCATCCCCGTCAATCCTGTTTCGGGTACCGGCTTTTCTGCCGGAAGCGCCCGCGCATTCCAAAAACTGCTCGAACAGGAAGGGCTGAATGCCACAGTCCGCAGAACGCTCGGTGACGATATCAAGGCGGCGTGCGGTCAGCTCAGACGCGATAATATCAAGGATAGTCCGTAATTTCGATTTTTTGTCGGTATGCAGCCGAAAGTGTGGTGACCAGCATTGAATGCATACAGCGCGTGTGATATCGGGTTAGTCAGACCCGAAAACCAAGACCAGATTATGACAGAAACCTTTGAAGACGGTACGCTTGCCATCGTTTGTGATGGTATGGGCGGAATGCAAAACGGCGCAGACGCCAGCAGACTCGCCATCCATGCCGCTGCTGATGCATTCCGTGACGGCTACCGTACCGGTATAACCTCCGATGCAGTCTGTGAACTGCTGCGGGATGCTGCGGCAGCTGCCAACCGGGCTGTGTTCGATGCCGCAGGCCATGGGCCTTCCAGAATCCGGATGGGCTCTACCCTCGTCGGCGCATTCTTCCAGAATCATATCGCAAGCCTTGTCAATGTCGGAGATTCGCGTGCGTATCTCATCGGCGCAGAAGGCGATGCGATGCAGCTTACACTCGACCATACGGTGGTTCAGCTCCTCTATGAACGCGGCGATATCGGTGCGGACGAGCGCGCCAATCACCCCAGACGCAATGAATTAACGCGTGCAATCGGCGTATCCTACCGTATCCTCGCCGACAGCTATCAGCTCCAGCTCAGAGATGATGATAAACTGCTGCTCTGTTCCGACGGGCTCTATAATCTCGTTTCTCAGAAACGTATGGCGGAAATCGTTCGTTCACTCCCAAATCCGGAGATTCCTGCCGCACTCGTTTCCGAAGCCAATGCCTGCGGAGGAAAAGATAATATCTCTGTCATTCTGCTGACACAGAACTAATCCGATTGTATGCACACACACCCCTGACTGTGCATTTTCTTACCCCGATATATCGCTTGCTTTGACTCAGGATATATTTTCCCGTTGGATGCCGCCTCCAGAAAAGGACTGAAAACGGATGAAATCTATATAAATAACATATATAATACTTTGCCGGATGTTTCCGGTTGGGAGGTTTATGATGGAAAAAGATCGCAACGACAAGAACATCGGAAAAAAACTTGACGGTCGCTATGAAATTACCGAACGCATCGGTGAAGGCGGTATGGCTGATGTATACCGCGCAAATGATGTCGTCGATAAGAAAACTGTCGCTGTCAAGATCCTCAAAAAGGAATTTGCGGAGAACGAAGAATTCCTCCGCCGCTTCCGCAATGAGTCGAAAGCCATTGCGCTGCTCAGCCACCCCAATATCGTAAAAATCTATGATGTTGGATTCTCTGACCGCATTCAGTTTATCGTCATGGAATATATCGACGGCATTACACTGAATGAGTACATGGAACAGAGCAGCCCGCTCGACTGGAAAGATGCGGCACATTTCGTGATGCAGATTCTTCGTGCCCTCCAGCACGCGCATAATAAGGGCATCGTTCACCGCGATATCAAACCCCAGAATATTATGATGCTCCGCGACGGCACAATCAAGGTCATGGACTTCGGTATCGCAAAATTTGCACGCGAAAACGGAAAAACCTGTACCGATAAAGCCATCGGTACCGTCCACTATATCAGCCCCGAACAGGCACGCGGTGCAGAAACCGACGAGAAAAGTGATCTCTATTCCGTCGGCGTGCTCCTCTTTGAGATGCTGACCGGAAAGAAACCCTTCGATACCGAGACGAATGACCCCGTCAGTATCGCTGTGATGCATATGCAGGCTGAGGTTCCGCGCCCCAGCAGCATCCATGCTGACCTCGCAGCCGGACTCGAGGAAATCATCCTGAAGGCTATGCAGAAGGAACCTGCAAAACGCTATCAGTCCGCTGCTGAGATGATGAACGATATCGAGGCATTCAAGGAAAATCCGGAAATCATCTTCGGCTATTTCCCTGATGTCACCGGCGAAGCAACCGATGACGCAAAAACCCGTTTCTTTACACCTGTTTCCGAAAAAGAAGACGTTCCTTCCGTTGTAGAAGTCGAGGAGACTGAGGAAGAGGAAGAAGCGGAAATCGACGAAGATGACGACTACGATGAGGATTATGAGGACGACGATGACGATGAGGATGAATACGAGGAGGAAGAGGAGGAGCGCAGCTCGCTGTTCGTTCCGATTCTGACCGCCGTGATCATCGTGGTAATCGTTGTCGGTCTGGTATTCATTTGCAGCCGTATCATCAACTGGATCGAAGGCGGTATCGGTACCAATACCACACAGGAATGGAAGATGCCTTCCCTCATCAACATGGACTATCAGACCGCACTCGATCAGTACGGTGATAAGATCCAGATCGTCTCCGAAAGCGAAGAATATTCCGAGCTCGAAAAGGGCAAGATCTTCTGGCAGGCTATTCCCGAAAATGACCCCGTTTCGATCGGCAGCACCGTAAAAGTCAAGGTCTCTAAGGGTACTCGTACCATTAAACTCCCGAACTACAATGAATGGGATTACGAAACCGCAAGCACCCTCATCCGCGGTCTTGGACTCGAAGTCGATCCCCGCTATTCGTACAGCGATGATGTTCCGGAAGGAAAGATTATCTCCACCGACCCGCAGGGCCCGACAGAAGTAGAACCGGGTGCGTTCATCACCATTACCGTTTCTAAGGGTAAGAATATCGAAACAGTCGATGTTCCGAACTTTGTCAACATGACCTGGGCAGTCGCAAAAGAAACTGCCGAACTGTATGAGCTGGAGCTCACTAAGGAAGAAGTCAACTCCAGCGAGGAAATGGGTATCGTCCTCAGCCAGACCATCAATCCCGGTGAGCCTGTCACAAAGGGTACGCCCATCTCCCTCAAGGTTTCCAATGGTGTTCCGGAAGCAAAGACCGTAAAGGTTGCGTTCGCAATCCCCACCGATGCAAAGGGTAATTTCCACATCACCTTCTATGAGGGCGGCGCGGTCAAACAGCAGGGCAGCAGCTTTAATGTGGATCTCGCGACCGGTACGACATATGTCGAGGTTTCCGGCGTCGGTACAACAACCCTCGTTGCAACGCTGACCAACGAAGAAAACGGAAAGACTGCGACCATCGGTTCCTATAACATCAATTTCGATAAGAACCAGACCAATGTCGTTTCGTCCGATATCGCTTCCGCATTCAAGAATGTTGACGGTATCCCGTCCCAGACTTCCCCCACTTCTTCCACCACCACTACTACAACTACTACACTCTCCGGTTCTTCCAGCTCTACAACTTCTACCACAGCTGCAAGCTCTACCACAACAACCACTACCACACCGCCTGTTGTATCGAATGACGAAACAGCAGCACCCACAGCTGAGTAAGGGTATCCGGACTGTATGAACGGACAGATTATCAAAGCCGTCGGAGGTCTCTACATGGTAGAGACCTCGGACGGTGTTTTTGGATGTAAAGCGCGCGGCATCTTCCGCAAACAGGGCATCTCTCCCTGTACCGGAGATCTCGTGACAATCGAACAGGACTGTATCATCGACATTTTACCCCGTAAGAATATGCTGATACGGCCGCCGCTCGCCAACCTCGATCGCTTATTTTTTGTACTCTCGACCTGTGAGCCGCCGCCCAATCTCCAGATCCTCGATAAATTCCTCGCGGTCTGTGTTCACAAGCAGATTGAGCCGGTTCTCGTCTTCACAAAACTGGATCTGGCGGATGCGGAAGAATATATCGAAATCTATCGGGCTGCCGGATTCCGGATGCTGACGGTGGATTATGACCGCCCCGAAACCATCCGGACTGTCAAAGATGCGCTCGCCGGCTTCGTCAGCGCCTTTACCGGCAATTCGGGCGTCGGAAAATCAACTTTGCTCAACGCCATTGATGAGCGGCTGATGCTCGAAACCGCCGAAATCAGCCGAAAGCTTGGCCGCGGCAGACATACCACCCGCCAGACAGAACTCTATACGCTTGAAAATGGCGGAAAGGTTGCGGATACGCCCGGCTTCTCAACCTTTGAAACCGACAGCTATGCAATGATTCATGCGGATGCGCTGCCGGACTGTTTTCCGGAATTTTCTCCCTATCTCGGAAAATGTAAATATACCGACTGCCGCCATCTCAAAGAGCCGGACTGTGCGGTACGTCAGGCAGTCCGGGATGCACAAATCCCCAAGAGCCGCTATCTTAGCTACCGTGTTATGCTCGATGAGGCACTCAAACATAAGGACTGGGAACTGAAATGAACAATATCTGCTGTATTTTTGCGGGAAGTCCCGAAATCGGATTGCCCTGTCTCCCGATTCCCGATGACGCATTCTATCTTTGTGCCGACAGCGGTCTTCGCCTCGCGCAGTCTCTCGGAATTACACCCCATATGGTACTCGGCGATTTCGATTCGCTGGATTCTTTTCCCGAACACCTCCCCCATATCACTGCACCCGTCGAAAAGGATGATACCGATACGATGCTCGCGGTACGCTATGCGCTCGAACATCAGTATCGTGATATCCGGATTTTCGGCGCATTCGGCGGACGACTTGACCATACATTTGCTAATATCCAGACGCTCCGTTTCCTTTCTTCCCATGGCGCAGCAGGTGTTTTAGTCGGCACGAACGATTATGCATATCTCCATACAGGCGGTACGCTCTCCTTCCGGAAGCTGGATGGATTTTCATTCTCCGTCTTTGCACTCACCGATTCTGCGGAGGATATTACCCTTACCGGAACGAAATATCCCCTTAGTCACGCACCGCTTCATGCGGATTTCCCCCTCGGCGTCAGTAATCAGATTACCGGGGAGTCCGCCGAAGTTTCCTGCGGCAGCGGTCTGCTGCTCATCATCGGCTCCCGACTCTGAATCCCTATCGCACGCATCACAGCTCTGCTGGTATGCGTGCGTTCGTTTTCTAAGGGAAGCTGTCGAAAGATATCTCCGCGATTTTCAGGGAAACACTTGCAATTTCATCAAAAAAATGGTATACTGAATTTGAATACACCATCCGTTTTCCCATTCGGCTTTCAAAAGGAGGGACATCTATGCCGGATTATCAGGAGCAAACCTATTCCATTGACCGTATGATTAACAAAATCCTGACCGACGACCGCCAGTATGATATCAGCAAGCTCATTACCGCTTACGAATATGCATTCCGCTGTCACGAAGGTCAGACCCGTTCATCCGGTGAGCCCTACATCAACCATCCCGTTTCTGTCGCATATATCCTTCTGGACCTCGGAATGGACACCGATACGCTTTGTGCCGCTCTCCTCCATGATGTCGTAGAGGATACCGACGCTACCCTCGAAGATGTCAAGAAACGATTCGGCGCCGATGTCGCAGCCCTTGTCGACGGCGTTACAAAGCTCGAAAAAATCCCTGCCTTCACCAACGAACAACAGCAGGCGGAAAATGTTATGAAAATCCTCCTCGCAATGTCACAGGATATCCGCGTTATGATTATCAAGCTCTGTGACCGCCTGCATAATATGCGCACCCTCCAGTACCGCCCAACCCATAAACAACGCAAAACATCCCTCGAAACCATGAATATCTACGCGCCGATCGCCCACCGCCTCGGCATCCTTTCGGTACAGGAAGAACTCGAAGACCGTGCATTCTATTACCTCGACAAATACGCCTATGAGGATATCGAAAACCTGCTGGAGCTGAAAAAAGACGAGCGCCACGCCATCATCGAGGATATCAAGCTCCGGATTGAAACCCGATTCAGAACCGAGGATTTTGTAACACCGCCTCAGATTGACGGACGCGTCAAAAGTATCTATGGCATCTATAAAAAACTCTATCTCGGCGGAAAAACCATCGAAGAAGTCTATGATAAATATGCCGTCCGTATCATCGTGACCACAGTCGCCGAATGTTACAGCGTCCTTTGTATGATTCACGATATGTTCCGCCCCATCCCCAACCGCCTCAAGGATTATATCTCCGTCCCCAAAACCAATGGCTATCAGTCCCTCCATACCTCCGTCATTGGAAGAGAAGGCATCCCCTTTGAAGTCCAGATCCGGACTTGGGAAATGCACGCCAATGCAGAATACGGTATCGCCGCCCACTGGAAGTACAAAGAGGGCATTCAGGGTACCGATAAAATGGAGCAGCGGCTTGCATGGGTCAGACAGGTCATCGAAACCCAGCAGGCAAGTGATGATCCCGAAGAACTCGTCAATACCTTTAAGAATGATATCGCACCCGAAGATATCGTTGTGCTGACGCCGAAGGGCGACTCGATCAGCCTCCCCGTCGGCTCAACAGTCATTGACTTCGCATACCATATCCATACCAAAATCGGCCACCGTACTGTCGGTGCAAAGGTCGGCGGAAAGATGGTTCCGCTCGATTATCAGCTCCAGACCGGTCAGATTGTTGAAATCCAGACCAGCAAAGACCCCGATAAAGGCCCCAATCGAAATTGGCTCGATATCGTCAAAACCAATGAAGCACGCACCAAAATCCGTACCTGGTTCAAACGGGAACGCCGCGATGAGAATATCATCACCGGCCGTACCATGCTCGAATACGAATGTAAACGCCAGCATCTCCCCATTACCTCCCAGCAGCTCCATGAAATCCTCACCGATGAGCTGAAACAGCGCAATTGCAGCTCTGTGGAAGACCTCTATGCACAAATCGGATACGGCGGAATGAACATCGAACGGCTCATGACGCGGATCCGCGAACAGTATAAACGCCGCTTTGCGCCGGCTGATCCATCATCCCATGAACCGCCCGCACTCCAGCCCGTCAATCTGGTCAGCGGCGGCATTGTGCTCGACGAGGTCGATAATCTCGCCGTGAAGTTCGCCCGCTGCTGCAGTCCCCTTCCGGGAGATGAAATTATCGGCTTCCTGACGCGCGGACACGGCCTCTCGATCCATACAAAAAAATGTAAGAACTATACCGCAATCCTGCGGCGCAATGACGAGCTGGAGCTCCAGCGCTGGGTTCCGGTCGAATGGTCTGCGAAGAATGCCCCGAAGGATATCCACGTCAGTATCGAAGTCCTTGGATTCTCACGCGATGACCTCCTCTACGAGATCTACGGTGTCCTGAAGGACGCGCATATTCCGGTTCTCCACTCCGGCTCCCGTACCCTCAAGGATACCAATATCCTCTTTGAAGCAACCCTCTCCATCGCAGGCACCGAACAGCTCCAGAGTCTTCTCTCTAAGCTGCGCGGACTGAAAGATGTCATTTCCGCGGAACGTGCGGCGAATTAAACTGCGCCGCATCCCCCCGTACATCCACTCTTGATGAAAGGACGCCCCTCTCTATGAATATTCATACCCTCGCCGTCGGTCAGCTCGAAGCCAACTGCCATATCGTATCCGATGCAAACGGTCAGGCTGTTCTGATTGACGCCGGCGCTGAGCCGCAGCGTATTCTTGATACCCTCAGCTCCTTGCAGCTGACCCCTGTTGCCATCCTTCTGACCCATGCACACTATGACCATTTTGGTGCGGCAACCGAGATTCAGGAACAGACCGGTGCACCTGTCTATATCCATGCACTCGACCGACCGATGCTGATTTCTGCTGCCAAAAGCCTTGCCATCGGGCTGGGCTACGGCAACGAATATAAAGAACCCCGGGATATCCATACCTTCGAGGACGGTGCAGAACTCCGCTTCTCCGAGGAACTAACATTTACAGTGATCCATACCCCCGGTCATACCCCCGGCGGTTCCTGTTTCCGCCACGACAACATCCTCTTTTCGGGGGACACGCTCTTCCGCGACAGCGTCGGCAGAGTCGATTTCCCCGGCGGCAATATCAAGGATATGCGCCAGTCCCTCGCAAAGCTCGGTCAGCTCGATGGTGACTGTGTGGTATACTGCGGTCACTACGATCATACCACGCTGAGCCATGAGCGAACCTATAACCACTATGTCAATCCGTCCCTGAGAAAACGATGATGACGATTCACGCTTTCGGTCATACGCGCTCCTATGAAATGGAGGCGCTCTTAAAGCTCTTTATCCCTGCGACACAGTTCTCCTTTTCCATCGGGGAAACCCCGGAACTGCCCGACGGGGAATACCTCTCGGCGGTCCTCGAACAGGTCAGCGATGATACAAACCGACTGACCTGCCGCACCGCATGGAACGGACAAACGCATACACAGTCAGCACTCCTCTCTGCGGCTGTTCAGGGCAATGACCTCGACCGCGAAATTTCTGCACAGCTCTATCCTCAGCTTTGCGAAATCTCCGGACAAACCCTGCCGTGGGGAATGCTGACCGGCATCCGCCCCGTCAATCTTCTTCGGCGGTTTACGGTACGTGACGGCGGTCTGCAAAATGCGATGGATACGTTCCGCCGCGTCTGGCACGTATCCGATCAAAAAACAAAACTTGCCGCGCGGATTCTTCAGGTGCAGCAGCCGATTTTTGATGCGACGCCGCCGGACGCTGTCAGTATTTATGTCTCGATTCCCTTCTGTCCGACACGCTGCCGCTACTGTTCCTTCGTCAGCAATTCGGTCTCACGGATGAAACAGACAATCCTTCCGCAGTATCTCGAAAAGCTCCGCGACGAAATCATTCTCGTATCCGAGCTGATTGCCGCACAAAATCTCACCATTGACACGCTCTATATCGGCGGCGGCACCCCCACCGTACTCGATGCAGCACAGCTCGCCGACCTGATGGGATGGCTCGATACCTATATTCTTTCTGCGCCTGACGGAAAACGCCGGATTCGTGAATATACGGTCGAAGCCGGAAGACCCGATACCATTACACGTGAGAAATTACAGGTGCTTCTCGATTCCGGCGTCACACGGATTTCTGTCAACCCTCAGAGTTTTCAGGACAATGTCCTCGAAGCCGCCGGCAGACCTCATACGGCACAGGATACCGTCGATCAATTCCTGCTGGCAAAAGAAATGGGATTCCGGAATATCAATATGGATTTTATCGCCGGTCTGCCCTGTGACACGATCGAAGGCTTCCGCGAAAGTATTGACCGTGCAATCGCACTCTCGCCGGAAAGTATTACCGTACACTGTCTTTCCCTCAAGAAAGCGGCTGATTTCTACGCATCCCTTCCGATGCCAAGTGCTCAGACCGTCAACGATATGGTCGAATATGCACAGCGTATGCTTCTCGAAAACGGCTACGCGCCCTATTATCTCTATCGCCAGAAGAATATGGCGGCAAATCTTGAAAATGTCGGCTATGCAAAGCCCGGCTTCGAAAGTCCTTATAATATCCTGATGATGGATGATTCCCAGTCCATTCTCGGGATCGGTTCGGGTGCTTCTACGAAGCTGATCGGCGGTCAGCGCGGCATTGAACGTGTCACAGAATGCAAGTATCCCGACGAATATCTCAGACGCTATGATGAGCTGATGGCGAAAAAACGCAGTCTAGTGATCCCGAAGCATTAAAGCATACAAAAAAAGCACCGGAAAGAAGCTGTATTCTTTCCGGTGCTTTCTGCTGGTTATTCAGTCCTCGTCAGGCATCTCCCAGTTGTGCCATACGTTCTGGACATCGTCATTATCTTCCAGGTGATCGAGAAGGAGTCCCATCTTCTTGAGATGGTCTTCATCAGTCAGCGTCACATAGGTACTCGGTACCTGTGCCGCCTCGGCGGATACCACAAGATAGCCTTTTGCGGTCAGTCCGTCCCGCAGCTCGCTGAGTGCTTCGGGTGCACAGACGATCTCGACGCTCTGTTCATCAAACGTCATATCATCGCCGCCCAGCTCCATTGCGTCTTCCAAAACCGTATCCTCATCCAGTTCTCCGTCATGTTCGAGAATCACAACGCCTTTTTTCGTGAACAGATAGGATACACAGCCGCTTGTACCGAGATTTCCGCCGAATTTATCGAAATAGTGGCGGATATCCGCAGCAGTACGGTTCTTGTTGTCGCTCAGACATTCAACAATGACTGCGACGCCGTTCGGGCCATAACCCTCGTACACCATTTCCTGATAATCATTCTTATCCTCGCCGCCTGCTGCCTTTTTAATCAGACGCTCGATATTTTCATTCGGGACATTGTTCGATTTTGCTTTTGCAATCAAATCACGCAGCTTCGCATTATTATTGGGGTCAGGGCCGCCCTCTTTGACAACAACTGCCATTTCTCTTCCGATTTTGGTAAAGATTTTCGCCTTTGCCGCATCCGTTGCTTCCTTTTTCCGCTTAATATTATTCCATTTGGAATGTCCTGACATAATCAACGCCTCCTATATTATTCCTCAGGTTGTTCGTCCTTTTCCAAAGCGGCTGTCTGCATTCCGACTGCTGTCTGTGATTCCGATGATTCACCGGCTGTCCAGACTGCCGCAAACAGCTCCTCCAGCCGGCTTCTCCGCCCGCAGAGCTGTAAATATCCAAATAAACACTCGAATCCGGTTGCCTTCCGATAATCCGCAACCGATGCATGACGCGGAACACTGATTCCGCTTGCATTCCGTCCGCGCTTATAGATGTCCATTTCTTCTTCCGTCAGCAGCCCCAGTATCGTATCCGCAGCCATTGCCTGATATTCCGCACGGACGCGTGCCACCGCAGCATCATGCAGCTGACGGGCGGGGCGGTTCGCTTCGTGCAGGAGCTTCTCGCGGACAAACTGTTCATAAACGCTGTCTCCGAGAAAAGCAAGTGCCAAGGGGCTGTAAAGCCGCGCATCATGCGGCGTCAGCGGCTCAATCGACATAGTCAAATTCCACGCCTCCAATGCTGACGGTATCGCCCTCCTGAATCCCCATCGCATCCAGCTTGTCGATAATACCGCTGCTTCTCAGCACACGCTCGAAATACTGGAGCGAAGACCAGTCGTCGGGGTTGACGGTCCGCATAATCGGTTCCATCCATGGTGCATCCACACAGTACACACCATCCACAATCTCGACGGTAAATTTTCTTCCGCCCTGTTCTTCCTCGACCGGTACTGCATCCGGTTCAAACCGTTTCACCGGCGGAAGCTGTTCGAGCTGGCGGGCGATTTCGGATACCAGCGGCTTCGTACCCTGAACCGTTGCGGCGGAAATGACATAAAACGGCAAGCCCTGACCTTCGATATAGGCACGCAGCCGCTCGACCTGTTCCTCATCCGCAAGATCGGATTTATTTGCCGCAACAATCTGCGGACATTCGCTGAGCTGTTCGGAAAAATTCCGCAGCTCGGTATTGATTTTACGGAAATCCTCAATCGGATCTCTGTCCTCGCTGCCCGCACAGTCCAGAACGTGCACAATCAACCGGCAGCGTTCGACATGGCGCAGAAAAGCGTGGCCGAGTCCGGCACCATCCGCCGCACCCTCAATCAGTCCGGGGATATCTGCCATCACAAACGATTTTTCATCATCCACACGCACCACACCCAGTACCGGCGTCAGTGTTGTGAAGTGATAGTTGGCGATTTTAGGCTTTGCCGCCGAGACAACCGAAATCAATGTTGACTTTCCGACATTCGGAAATCCGACCAGTCCGACGTCTGCGAGCAGCTTCAGCTCCAGCGTAACATCCATTTTCTCGCCCGGAAATCCCGGTTTTGCAAAGCGCGGAACCTGACGGGTAGAGCTGGCAAAGTGCTGATTTCCCTTACCGCCTCTTCCGCCTTTTGCGACAATCACCGGCTCATCCCCGGAGATATCCGCAAGAATCCGTCCGCTCTGTGCTTCGCGGATCACAGTCCCGCGCGGCACCTTAATCACAAGATCGGATGCACTTTTTCCCGTACAGCGTTTGGAGGAACCATTCTCACCGCGCTGCGCCTGATATTTCCGTTTGAACCGGAAATCAATCAGCGAGGAAAAATTGTCGTCCGCGACAAAGATCACATCGCCGCCTTTTCCGCCGTCTCCGCCATCGGGACCGCCGGCTGCGACATATTTTTCACGATGGAAGCTGACGGCACCATCTCCGCCGTCACCGGCTTCTATGCGGATTTTCGCCTGATCTACAAACATATCATCACCATACCTTTTCTGAGATTTGTGTCGGCTCTGCAATTTGACGGAAAAGACACAATTTCCCCCAAAAGGTCAAAGCAAAGAAAATCCCCCTGCTGCAACAGCAAGGGGATTCCAACCTTGCATATCGCAAGGAAATACCGTATCTGTGTCAATTACTGCTCAACAGCATAGACGCTGACGCGCTTACGGTCGCGGCCATAACGCTCAAACTTAACCTTACCGTCGATGGTAGCAAACAGGGTATCGTCAGAACCGATGCCGACATTGTTGCCCGGATGGATGTGGGTACCGCGCTGACGAACGAGGATGTTGCCTGCGAGTACGAACTGACCATCGCCGCGCTTTACGCCAAGGCGCTTTGCCTCGGAATCACGGCCGTTCTTGGTAGAACCTACGCCCTTCTTGTGAGCGAAGAACTGCATACTAATACGTAACATGGAATTGCACCTCCGTTTTTGAGAAATAACGAACTGCAATGTTCAGGATTCATCGCCCTCTATGACCTCGATGGTGATTCCGCCATGGAAATCCTCCGCGAGATTCTGGAAATGAATCAGCAGTCCGTGCAAAATTTCAGACTGTGCGGCGTCGGGATTTGTCATCCGGAACGCCAGACGATTACGAGAAGCGATTTCACTCGGCTCATTTTCAATCGAAACCTCCGCGTGAAAACACTCAGTCAGCGTATTACAGACCAGCTGCATGGCAGATGACACCGCGGCACAGAGGATTTTCCCCTGCTGACTGCGGGCATGACTGCCGCCGTGTCCGATGACTGCGCATCCGACAAGCTTTCCGCCGACCATCTCAAAATATGCTCGAATCATGTGCTTTGCAATTATTTGCTGATGGACTGAATCTGAATCTGGGTGAAGGGCTGTCTGTGACCCTGCGCCTTCTTCTGTCCGCACTTCGGCTTGTAGGTCAGAATATTGATCTTCTTGCCCTTGCCGTTTGCGAGCACCTTTGCAGTAACGGTTGCGCCGCTGACGATCGGGGTACCGATGGTCAGTCCGTTCTCATCACCGATTGCTGCGACCTGATCAAAGGTTACGGTCTCGCCTGCTGCGACATCCAGCTTTTCGATACGGACGATATTGCCCTCCTCGACCTTGAGCTGCTTGCCGCCTGTAAGAATGACTGCGTACATGTTCATATGCACCTGCCTTTTCGATAAAAACTCGCTACGGATGGTGCGAAGGATGCCGAATGGACATACCTCGACTTCAACCATACATATGCGGCTCTCTTATTATACAGGATTCTCCTCCGTTTGTCAAGCAAATCTCGCATTTTTCTCCGGACAAGTTTTTCTTGGATTCCTGTACAGGGTTTTGGTGATTTTCACGAATCGCCGTGGTCGGGCAGAAACGGTTCATACATCATAATCGCGGAATTTTTCACGATACATTCCTCGGAAACCAGCCTGCCCTCCATATCATATCTGAGCTGCCAGAGTTCATTGTGACGCGTATACCCACCCCAGAATTCGCTGCGCATCGTATGGCAGCGTTCTTCTATCCGGAAACGACAGCTCTGCTCCGCGCTGCAGCGGATTTCTCCCTCCAGATATTTCGGACCCACTTTCACACAAATCTGATAAGTGTCCTGTGTCGGATTATAAATCATCAGATCGCCATGCGGATAAAAACAGGTCGCACCGCTGCCGAAGGGCTGTGTACGGTTCGCATCCGGAAAAACATCATAGCCATGGCGATGACGTTCGATGACCTGCAGCGGCGTATGCACCGTCATCCAGAACAGCAGATTCGAAAGCTGACAAAGCCCGCCGCCCACACCCGGATGAAAGCCGCCGTTTTGCAGCACCATTCCCTCGACATAGCCTTTTTTTCGTGTTGGCTTCCCGATCGTATACCAATAGCTGAACACCTCGCCCGGACGTATCAGAATTCCGTCAATTTTTGCAGTCGCAAGCTTCAGATTGATGACCTTATTCTCCTGAAGCCACATATCCACATCCTTGAGCTTTCGCATCAGGATTGTGCGGTGCTTCATATAGGAATAGGCGAGCGGTTTTGCTTCATGCTGTTTTGCAAACAGCTTCCGTTTCCGGATCCATATGATTTTCCGGCACATTCCGTAATAAAACATTCCGCAGGCTCTGCGCAATGGGCTGCGATATTTCGGCTGCTGCATAAATTCCATCATATTCATCCATTCCTTTCCGTTCAACACATCCGAAAAAACTGCACAGTCCCAAAAGAGCTGCGCAGTTTTGATGCAGATCAAATGTCCTTATTGTCCGCTTTCAAATTCTTCTTTCGTCAGGAGCTTTGCGATATATTGCAGCACTCTGACCGCATCGTTTGCAGTCAGCGAGCCGTCAAAATTACAGTCCGCATTGATTCTGCCCTGTGTCGTAACCGCAAGCTCCGCATCCTCTGCCGCCAGTCTCGCGATCGCAATCACATCCGAAATATCTACCGTTTCATCACAATTTGCGTCCCCCAGCATCCCCTTCTTTGCATCATCCGAATGCGTGGTATCATCTGTCGCAGTGGTTGTTGTGGCAGTCGTCGTCGTGGTGCTGGTTGTAGTAGCCGTCGGCTTTGTGCCGTCGTCGGGCAGCTCCGGTTCATAGGTATCCCAGTCGGGAAGCTCATCGAGTGTAATGCAGTAGTCGCTGTTATAAATCTTTTTCAGCTCCGCCGGATCATTCAGGTCAGTCAGGAAATTTCCGTACCACGGGCAGAAATACAGCCAGCCTGCTTTCGATTCCATCAGCTTATCCACCGACGGGATCGTATCATTTTCACTCATCGCAACCATCTTCTGACCATCGGCGGACGCCACAAGCGAATAGAAGGTTGCCGCAATCGCACTCGGATTCGGCTGATAATTCACCGCGTTATACTTATCGTTTCCGATCAGGTCTACACGGTCATTGCCCGGATACCACTGCGCCGAGGTCGCATAGGGGCTTGCCGTCCATTCCCAGATGATATTATTGAAATGGTATTTCTCGGTAAAGGTGTCCTGAATCAGCGCATAAAGCTGCTTACAGGGTTCAGGACCCTCCGCACCCCACCAGAACCATGCGCCTTCTGCTTCATGCAGCGGGCGGAAAATAACCGGTACGTCCGCATCCGCAAGCTTCTGGAACTGTTCCGCGAGGAGCTCCAGATCCTTCATCAGCACTTCATTCTCCCAAGTCCCTTCTTCCAGTGCCTTGGTAATGCTGAATGTGGTAAAGGGGGTATTTCCGGTCGATTCGACATAGAACGCGGTGGTGGAGCTTCCCTTTTCCGTCGGCACATTCCAATGGAACGAAACCGTCGGAATTCCGCCCTTTTCCTTGTACCATGCGACTGCGCGTTCGGGTGCGTCATCAAAATAGGGCTGGGTGGTATTATAGAACAGAAAGTCGATGCCGCGGATTGCAGGCTCTTTTCCTGTCTTTTCCATGATATAGTCAAATTCCTGCTCATTGCTCTCGAAATAGTTGATCGGAAGCCCCTGTGATTCATAGGCATTCTTATTGTAGCAATGGGAACCGCAGTATTCCTGCTGACCGGAAAGGATGCCCTTTCCGTATACACTCCGCAGATATGCATAGACATTTTTCGTTGCCTGTGTCGCATTCGGATTGCACAGCGATGGTGTCGGAGAGAGATTCGCAATATCATCGGGTGCTTCGGTGACCGTCAGGTAGTCAAAGAATGTATAGCCCCAGTAGCTTACGATCTTGATCTCATTCTCGCCCTTTTTGAGATTGACATAGCCTGCGTCCAGCAATGTCCAGCCCTCTTTGGAATTGAACGGGAAGCTGATTTCGCCCTGACTCTCGCCGTTGACATAGAGATACTGGATTTTCGAGGGCTTTCCGAAACACTGGATATAGCTGATATTCAGCGCGTACAGCCCGTCCGCTTCCACATTCACCGTCAGTGCGACCGAAGAATCCTTATCGTCGATATACGCAAAGCCATCGCCTGACCATCCCGTCATATCACAGGGATTGCCCTCGGCGTCCTCATCCACCTGTTCCCAGGCAATACCCTCGTTGTTTTCGCAGTCGCTGAAAACACCGTCTTCAAATTCATACCGGACCGCTTCTGATGCCGCCTCTGCCGCAGGCACCGGAACTCCCGCTGCATTCCAGACTGTCGCACAGACCATAGCGGCAGCCAGCATTTTCTTTCGGATCATCATCATATTTCTCATCCTCTCAAAATTACGGTATCCGTCTCTTTCCCGTTTTCTGTTCAGCCCTCAAGCTCCATCATCATATCGACTCTGCGCTGATGTCTTCCGCCGTCCTCGAACTCTGTTTCGAGGAACGCGTCGAGAATCTCTGCTGCAAGTCCCGGGCCGACAACTCTTGCGCCCAGACAAAGAACATTCGCATCATTGTGCAGACGCGTCAGTCTTGCGCTGTACGATTCCGAGCAGACCGCCGCACGGATTCCCTTACACTTATTCGCGGTCATGCACATACCGATACCGGTACCGCAGAGCAGAATTCCCATCTGTGCATTTCCGCTCGCGATTTCCCCGCAGACTTTCTTTGCAATCACCGGATAATCGCTCGGTGCCTCATCCGTTCCGCAGTCGATATACGCGATGCCCTTTTCATCCAGATACGCCTTTACGACTGTCCGCAGCACTGCTGCTGCATGGTCACTTCCGATTGCCAACATTTGATTTTCCTCCTGAAATATTATTTTGCTTTATTTTGCAAGCTCTAAAATTGCACGATACCGTGCGGACATACCTAAATCTTTCTTTTCCCGTACCGGAATCCGTTTCAGCCGGTCGGTCGCCGCGTCATATTCCAGCAGCCCCAGCTCCGAGAAAATATCCGCGCACATTCTTGCGCGGCAGCGGTTCATCCCCTGATTCCGGAGTCTGTCACAAAGCCATGCGATCGAAACGGGGACGTGCATCACCGACTGATATACCGCCACAAGATCCTCTCTGTGCGGACACATCCGCTTATAATAGGCTTTCGGGAGCTGCTCCCCGCGCCGATACGCATCATACGCAAACTGTGCGGCAATCGCCTGTTCCTGCATATCGCACGAGCTGCGCCAGTCCTCGACGCGTACCGTCAGCTGTGCCTTGCCCTGATAGGATCTGACCTCCATCGACACCAGAAAATCCAGCGTCATGCCGGTCATAATTCCGGTTTCTTCGGGTGCCATCCGGAACAACAGCGCGTCGAATGCCGCACCATCCTTTCGAAGCCGGAGCTTGGTATGCTGGCCGCCCGAAAGCGGATACAGCTCCGCGACCGTTACCCCGATCAGCACAAACAGCGGTCTTGTATTGCCTGCGCCATACGGCTCCAGAATCTTCAGTCCGTCTACATTCCGTACCGTCAGATCCTTTGGCGAAAGTGCACGCTCGGCGTGTACGGTCATCACCGGCATTTCCTGATGCTCTTTCGCGGCAAACGACTGGATCCCGTCCATAAACGCCTGTAAATTCTCCTCCGCAACCGTAAAGCCGCCCGCCCCCGGATGGCCGCCGTATCGTACCAGCAGCTCTCCGCAGGATTTCAGACATTCAAATACCGAAAATGCCCCGAAGCTGCGTGCAGAACCACGGTAGCCGTCCTCGTCCTTCGCCATCAGGAAACAGGGCTTTCCGAATCGGTCCATCAGTCTTGCCGCAACAATTCCGATGACGCCGTGATGCCAGTTTTCGCCGGCAAACACCAGTACGCGCTGACAGATCAGGTCAGGCTTTGTCTGAATCGTATGCAGGATTTCCTGTAAGATTTCCTGTTCAGTTTCCCGTCTGCGGTCATTGAGCGAATGGATTTCCGCCGCAAGCAGCTGTGCTTCGTCGGGATCATCCGTCAGAAAAAGCTTTGCCGCAATCGCTGCCGACGCAAATCTGCCTGCCGCATTGATTCTCGGAATCAGCTGGAATGCCGCGGCAGTCGCCGTAATCGGCGTGCCCTCCTCGATACCGCAGACCGCCATCAGTGACAGCAAGCCCATTCGTTCGGTATTTGCCAGCAGCTCCAGTCCGCGCTTCACGATAAACCGATTCTCTCCGTCCAGCATGACAACATCGGCAATGGTACCGAGTGCCGCAAGATCACCGAACTGTTCGAGTGCAGATTCCCAGACGCCGCCCTCGAGTGCCGCAATCAGCTTCAGCACAACGCCGGCACCGCAAAGTGATTTATAGGGTGACGGACAGTCGGCACGATAAGGATCGACGACTGCCACCGCTTCGGGAATCTCATCCCCCGGACGATGGTGGTCGGTAATCACAAGATCCATCCCGAGTTCTCGGATGCACTTTGCTTCTTCAATCGCGGAAATTCCCGTATCCACCGTGATAATCAGCTGTACACCGTCTTCTGCAAGCTTCCGGATCTGTTCCTCGCGCATGCCATAGCCTTCCTTGCGTGTCGGAATGTACCAGCGCACATCTGCACCCGCACAGCTCAGCCAATCCGTCAGCATGACTGTTGCCGTTACGCCGTCACAGTCATAGTCACCGTATACACAAATGGATTCTCCGTTGTCCACAGCCGCCAGAATCCGTTCCGCAGCCGCTTCCATATCCGCCATCAGGAACGGATCGGACAGTTCTGTTTCATCTAAAAATGCACTCGCGGATTCCAGCGACTGCATTCCGCGGGAAACCAATACCTCGGCACAGAGTTTTGTCACACCGCCCTGCTTTGCGAGCATGGCCGCGGCATCGGAATCGGGTGTGCCGATTTCCCATCGCTTGAGCATTCTGTCACTCCTTTGCTCCTCGAATTTTTGAATCCCGACAGCTTTCTGCCAATCCATATGCCGGGAGATTTCGTTCCCTTTCAGTATACCATTTTTTTCGCCCGATTGCAAGCCCATCCCGAAATTTTCACCCCCACACCCCCTTTTCCGCCATGCACCTTTCGTCATTTTATTGCATATCCTAAGGACATGGAAAGAAAAAAGTTGCGGATTTCCCGAAATATGAGGAAAAACGCTTGACAAACATACAATCACATGGTATAGTATTGTTATACGGACAGAGGCGCGGGCTTGAAGAGTCCTGACGATGCGGTCGCCGAACTATATTGCATCGTCACAAAAGGCAAGACCGCCGAAGCAATGCTTCCTCGGCAGAAGCGGCGCTGGGTACGCATCCAATAGGTGCGTAACTGTCACGACAAATATGTCGTGGAGTGCTGACCGGTTTTCGTGAACGCCTTTCCCCGAAACATCCGCCAACCTGATGCTCTGCGCGGTGTTTCCCCATCTGACTGCCACGATGGAATGAAAACGTATCACCCGAACCCGTTCCTACAGCACAATTCTCCGTCCGTCTTTACGGGCGGTTTTTTTATATACCGTACCCGATCCCACATATCGTCCATATTTTTATGAAGGAGAGATTTCATATGAAAGAATTTCGTGTAGGTATCATCGGCGCCACCGGTATGGTCGGTCAGCGCTTCGCACTTCTGCTCGCGGATCACCCGTGGTTCCGCGTCACAGCAATGGCAGCTTCCTCCCGCTCCGCAGGAAAAACCTATCGGGAAGCAGTCGGAAGCCGCTGGGCATTCAAGGATCAGCCGATGCCCGAACAGTTCGCGGATATCATGATCTATGATGCGGAAAAGGATATCGAAAAGCTCGCAGCAGAAGTTGATTTCTGCTTCTATGCCGTCGATATGCCGAAGGATGCGCTGCGTGCACTCGAAGAAGCTTATGCAAAGGCAGAATGCCCCATCGTTTCCAATAACTCCGCACATCGCTTTACACCCGATGTACCGATGGTCATTCCGGAGCTCAATGATGGTCACCTCGATATCATCGCTTCCCAGAAGGCTCGCCTCGGCACAACCCGCGGCTTTATTGCAGTTAAGTCCAACTGCTCCATCCAGAGCTATGTACCGGCACTCCATCCGCTCCGGAAATTCGGCATCAAGGAAGTCCTCGCCTGCACCTATCAGGCAATCTCCGGTGCCGGAAAAACCTTCGAGCGCTGGCCGGAAATGGTCGATAACCTCATCCCCTATATCGGCGGCGAAGAAGAAAAATCCGAACAGGAACCGCTGAAGGTCTGGGGTACCATCGAAAACGGCCAGATCGTTAAGGCTTCCGCTCCGCTGATTACAACACAGTGTCTGCGTGTACCGGTTGCTGACGGCCATACGGCTGCGGTATTCGTCCGCTTCGAGAATAAGCCCACCATCGAGCAGATCAAGGCAGAATGGGCGGCATTCCGCGGCGTACCGCAGGAACTTGATCTCCCCCATGCACCCAAGCAGTTCATCCACTACTTCGAAGAACCCGATCGTCCGCAGGCTCGTCTTGACCGCAACCTCGAAGGCGGTATGGCTGTTTCCGTCGGAAGACTGCGTGAGGATACCATGTTCGATTATAAGTTCGTATGCCTTTCTCATAATACCCTGCGCGGTGCGGCAGGCGGTGCGGTCGAGCTGGCAGAGCTCCTCGCTGCAAAGGGCTATTTCGACTGAGCCGATGCGCTGTACGATACAGCCATTCAGAAAGGATACTACGCCGCTATGAAAGCAGTTTTTGTTTGTCCGATGACCGATAGCCTCCGCGCAGCCGCTGTGGACCTCCGCAGCGACAGCGAAACGATCGGCTCGCTCAATTTCCATTCCTTTACCCCCTCCGGCGCCAGAATCTTACCCTTTGTTCCCGCTTATTTCCAGGACTATAACGCGCAGCGCAAGCCGTTTAAAAACTTTGTGCGCAGCGAGGTCGCAAAGGGGCTTCTGCGGCATCCGTCTTTTTTCCTTGCACTCCATGATGACGCCACCGACCTCGAAGCCCATGCGCTCAGCGAACTGATGATCGCAGGCGGCGCAAAGGATGTTTCGATGGAATACCGCGCGTTCATGCTCTCCTCCGATCCCGAATATATCGCTGTGACAGCCTCTAAACGCGCAATCTCCCTGACGCATGTCATTACCGGTCAGGAGGAAACCGAACGCATCTATCTCCCGATTACCGATGCCGACGCCATCAGCGTCAGAGGTGCCATCTCCGAGCTCGATCCATCCGGTAAGCTCCCGATCTTCACCTATGATCTCCCGGATTCGCTCGCGCATATCGGGGAACCGGTCAATACACAGTCGCTTGTGCACAATTTCCTCCGCATCATCTGAATCAGAAAGGATGCTGCGAAATGTCAGCGTTTATTTTGAAAATCTCCGCAGAATCTCAGGTCTGTGAACGGTTGTCTGTCGATACGCTCAGCCGCAGCACGATCTGTACACTGCTTTCTACGGATGTCACGCAACGGCTTCGGGTACCCGTTTCTCCCCCCTTTCTTTCGGATTCAAACCGTGTACTCTGTTACCTCATCGACGCCAGAGGCGGCGATAAAGGTCTTCCGCCCAATCTCTGCGGCACCTGTCTTTACCATACGGGCTGCCCGATATACGGCGATCTGATCTTTGTACTCTGTGAACAGGATGAATCCGAGGAAGCGGTTTTCGGCTTGAGCCGCACACAAGCGGATACACTTGCCGCATGGCTCTCCGAACAATTCCCGTTCCTGCATTCCGACATCTGCTCAAATTGATTGGAAAGGATTCAACACTATGAAGAATACAATCTTTACCGGTGCCGCTGTCGCTTTGGTAACACCCTTTGCTGCCGACGGCTCCGTGGATTATGATGTGCTGGCGCGTCTGATCGACGACCAGATCGAAAACGGTACCGATGCGCTCGTCATCACCGGTACCACAGGCGAAAGCTCTACCCTCACCGAGGAAGAACATATCGAAGTCATTGCCTTCTCCGTAAAGCACACCGCAAAGCGTGTTCCCGTAATCGCAGGTACCGGAAGCAATGATACTGCCTGCTGTATCCGCCTCTCCAAGGCGGCAAAGGAAGTCGGTGCGGATGCACTCCTCCTCGTCACCCCCTACTACAATAAGACCACTCAACGCGGTCTTGTCGCACACTACACCCTTGTTGCCGACAGCGTCGATCTCCCGATTATCCTCTATAATGTTCCGTCGCGTACCGGTGTCGGCTTCTCCCTCGATACCATCGACACCCTCGCAAATCATAAGAATATTGTCGCAATCAAGGAAGCTTCCGGCAATATCAGCTTCTCTGCACAGGTCATCGAACGCTGTGCGGACAGAATCGACGTTTACAGCGGCAATGATGACCAGATCGTTCCGATGATGTCGCTCGGCGCAAAGGGCGTCATCTCCGTTCTCTCCAATGTCATCCCGCAGGAAACCCACGATATGGCACAGGCAATGCTCGACGGTGACCTCGCTAAGGCGATGGAACTCCAGATCCGTTACCTCGGTCTCATCAATGACCTCTTTATCGAAGTCAATCCCATCCCTGTCAAGGAAGCGATGAACCTGATGGGCATGAATGTCGGCCCGTGTAGACTGCCGCTGTATGAAATGGCAGATAACAACCGTGACGCACTCCGCGCAGAACTCGTGAAGCATGGACTCGTAAAGTAATCCCCGCTCCCTGCTGCGTACAACGCATATCCTTACGGCTCTCTCTGCAATCGGGAGAGCCGTATGTGCATACCATATATCCCCCAACAAGATCTGAAACTGCCCAATGAATGAAAAATCCAATGAAAAGGAGCTTATACATATGACAAATATTGTAATCTGCGGTGCCTGCGGCAAAATGGGCCGTATGCTGGCAGCCTGTATCCGTGAACGTGAGGATTGCAGCATCCTCGCCGGCATCGACGTCTGTCAGGATGAAACACTCGGCTTCCCGATTTATGAAAGCCCTGCGATGCTCCCACAAAAACCGGATGTCATCATCGACTTCAGCCATCCAAGCTGTCTCTCCGGACTGCTCGAATATGCCGTAACAACCGGTACGCCCGTTGTCCTCTCTACCACCGGCTATTCCGATGCACAGCTCGCGGAAATCCGGAATGCCGCAGCCCAGACCGCACTCTTCTCCTCGTTTAATATGTCCATCGGTATCCAGCTTCTCATTGCACTCGCGAAAAAAGCGGCTTCCGTACTCGGCACCCAGTTCGATATCGAAATTATCGAAAAGCATCATAACCAGAAAATTGATGCGCCCTCCGGTACCGCAATTATGCTCGCAAACGCCATCTGTGAGGAATTTGATGAGGGAAAAACACTCGTCTATGACCGCCATAGCGTCCGCAAAAAGCGTGATATCAGCGAAATCGGTATGCACTCCGTCCGCGGCGGCACAATCGTCGGTGAACATGAAATTCTGTTCGCGGGCCCGGACGAAACAATTTCTCTGACCCATACCGCAAGCTCGAAGCGTGTATTCGCGGAAGGCTCGGTGAATGCCGCAGTCTTCCTCGCCGGAAAACCCGCCGGTATGTACAACATGACCGACCTTTTAAACGAAGTATAATCTGATGATTCTGGTATAAGGCTGCACCGTTTCCGACCATCCGTCTGATGGCAGGAACGGTACAGCCCGACCGGAATGCTGGTGAATACTTGACAAATCTCAAAACATATGGTATAATAGATTCTTGTAATAAGAGTTCGGGGTGTAGCGCAGTTGGTAGCGCGCCTGCTTTGGGAGCAGGATGCCGCAGGTTCGAATCCTGTCACTCCGATTTTCAGCCGTTTTTCCTCATGAGAAGCGGCTTTTCCCTTATGGCGGCGCAGTTGGTAGCGTACATCTCCTATATGATATGCGAAGCGGCTGTTCTTGAAATATGGACGAAGCATTGCTGATAACATGAAATTATGAGGTGATTTTATGGAAAAGGTAATTCAGATGATAAAGGATTTTTTCACACAGGAAGCGTGGAATTACACATATAGTGAGGGACAGTCTGTTTTCATCACTGACATTGATACAAATGGTGTGCTCGGTAAATTACATATCGTTATTAAAGTAAAAGAAAGCTTCTATACTGTACACTGTATACTGAATAACCACGCAGAAAAAAATAATATTGCTCTTGTTGCAGAATATTTACACAGAGCAAATTATGGTCTGAACAATGGTAATTTCGAATTGGATTATGAGGACGGTCAAATCCTGTACAAAACTTTTGTGAATTTTAAAGATTCTGATATCAGCCCAACAATTGTAAAGGATAGTATTTATCTTCCGATTGTCATGTACAATCGGTATGGGAAAAACCTGCTAAAAATAATGACGGGGAGTGACAATCCGAAACAACTGATTGCTGAAGTTGAGAATGGGAATGAAAACTCATAACGAACCTGTTTTTATCAAAGCAGAAAAACTTCTTTGTTTCCTGCAAATCAGATTTCAAGGGCGGCTCGTAAGAGCCGCCCTCGCCTTTCCGCCAATACCACGAAAATCATAGAATTCTCCCACGAAGAATCTGAATTTTCCACTTGCTTTTTCACGAAAAATCCTGTATAATATGTATACATACACCGGCGATGTCCTGTGGCTGCACACACCCGACATCAGGCAATCCACCGTGCAGGGTAGATAGGAAATCCTCATGAACGAAAAAATCGATACTTCCCGCCGTACTCCCCCCTCCCTCCCCATGATCGCGCTTCGGGGGATCGTCGGCTTCCCCAATATGATTCTGCATTTCGATGTCGCACGTGAAATGTCCGAAAAAGCCCTCGAAGCTGCCCTCAACAGCGACCGCAAAATCTTCCTCCTCGCACAGCGCGATATGATGGAGGAATCCCCCTCCGTTTCGGATTTATATAAAATCGGTATCATCGCTGAAATCCGTCAGGTCCTCCATACCGGCGATTGCAGCCGTGTCCTCGTCGAATGTACCCACCGCGCAAAACTCCTCAATATGACAAAAACCGATGGCTATCTTTCTGCATCCTACCGAGCCCTCCCGAATTATAGCCGTGCCAGATCCGATGAGGCAGAATTAACCGCGATCTCCCGTGCACTCAAAGAGGCGTTCTCGAAATATGGGGAATTCTTCGATAAACTCCCCAAAGAACTGATCGAACGTGTTCTGGAGGAAAATGATCCGAAAAACCTCTTCGACGCCATCGCTTTCAATATCCGCCTTGGATTTGCCGATAAACAGATGATGCTCGAAGAAGGCAACCTCTTCCTTCGCCTGACAATGCTCTATGCCGCACTTTCCCGCGAGGTCGAGGTCATCGAAATTGAACAGGATTTACAGCACAAGGTTCAGGAACATCTCGACAAAGGTCAGCGTGAATATTTCCTCCGCGAACAGATGAAAGTCATCAGTGAAGAACTCGGTGAGGATGACGGTCAGCAGGAGGTTCTCCACTATCTCTTTTCGATTGAATCCCTCGGACTCTCCGAGGAGGATACCGATAAATTAACACATGAAGCACAGCGGCTTCTGAAAATGCCCTCCTCCTCTCAGGAAGCCTATGTCATCCGCAATTACCTCGATACCGTCCTCGCATTGCCTTGGGGCAAAAAAACGAAAGAAAAACTTGATATCCAAAAAGCATCGGCGCTTCTTGACAAGGAACATTACGGACTGAAGCGCGTAAAGGAACGTGTGCTCGAAAGTATGAGCGTTCACGCCCTCAAACCCGATCTGACCGGTCAGATTATCTGTCTCGTCGGCCCGCCCGGCGTCGGAAAAACATCCGTCGGACGCTCAATTGCCAAATCGCTCGGCAGAAAATATGTCCGTGTATCACTCGGCGGCGTCAAGGATGAAGCCGATATCCGCGGCCATCGCAAAACCTATGTCGGCGCAATGCCCGGTCGAATTATGGAAGCAATCCGGCAGGCAGGTTCGATGAATCCGATGATCCTGCTCGACGAAATTGATAAGATGAGCAGCGACTATAAGGGCGATCCGGCTTCCGCTATGCTCGAAGTCCTCGACAGCGAACAGAATCATGCGTTCCGCGACCATTTTCTTGAAGTGCCGTTCGACCTGAGTCAGGTCATGTTCGTCACAACCGCCAATACCACCGAGACAATCCCTGCACCGCTGCTCGACCGTATGGAAGTCATCGAACTGAACTCCTATACGCGCGAGGAGAAATTCCATATCGCCAAGGAACATCTCCTCAAAAAACAAATCAAGCGCAATGGCCTTCGTGCGGCACAGATCCGTATCACGGACGCCGCAATCTACGATCTGATTGATTATTATACAAAGGAAGCCGGCGTGCGAAATCTGGAGCGCACCATTGGTACGCTATGCAGAAAAGCCGCAAAAACGATTGTTTCCGGCGAGGCGAAAAAAGTCCAGTACACGCCTGAATCCCTCGAAACAGCCCTCGGCCCGCATAAATACACCGATGATTTCTATTCCACCGAGGACAGCGTCGGTCTCGTCAACGGTCTGGCATGGACCAGCGTCGGCGGCGTACTGATGCCGCTGGAGGTACTGACGATGGACGGAAAAGGCGATGTCCAGCTGACCGGTTCGCTCGGCGATGTCATGAAGGAAAGTGCAAAGCTTGCGATTTCCTACGTCAGAAGTGTGGCTCGGAAATATGATATCAACCCCGACTTATTCAAGGCGAAGGATATCCATATCCATGCACCGGAAGGGGCTGTCCCGAAAGACGGGCCGAGTGCCGGCGTTACGATGACAACCGCACTGATTTCTGCGATGTCCGGTGTTCCCGTCCGCCACGATATTGCGATGACGGGCGAAATTACCCTCCACGGAAAAGTCCTCCCCATCGGCGGACTCGTGGAAAAATCCATGGCCGCATATAAGGCAGGCATCCGCACAGTCCTGATTCCTGCGGCAAACGTCCCCGATCTCGCAAAGCTGGATGATGAAATCCGCGCACAGATGAAATTCATTCCCTGTGAAACGCTCGAAACTGTCCTCAAAACTGCACTCAGACCGCCGCAGTATGATATCCAGCTCGAACCGCTGCATCCCGAAGAAGCTTCCCGTATCTCCATTCCTGCACTCCCGCAGGTCTGGGAACGGACAGATACTGCAAACCCGAAAACCTGAGAACCAACAACATGACGGAGTGTGAATCAATTGAACTGGAACAAAGCTGAATTCGAAGCCGCCTTCGGTGTCGCAAAGCAGCTCCGTCCCTGCAATGGGGCGGAAATCGCATTCGCCGGACGCTCTAATGTCGGAAAATCAACACTCATCAATAAGCTCTTTCAACGAAAAAATCTTGCGCGCGTCAGCTCAGTCCCCGGAAAAACCGCAACCATCAATTTCTATCGCTGCGGAGAGGTCACCTTCGTTGACCTCCCCGGCTATGGATATGCCAAAACCGCGAAATCTGAGCTGCATCGCTGGCGTGACCTCATCAATGGCTATTTACAGGCGGATCGTGATGTACGTGCGGTCTTCCAGCTCATTGATATGCGCCATCCCCCGACCAAGGACGACTTACAGATGATTGATTTCTTAATCGACACCGAAATGCCGTTCGTCCTCGTCCTCACAAAAGCTGATAAGCTCAATAAAACCGAACGTACCAAACGACTTGCGGCACTCCCCGATGAAATCCCGCAGTTTCAGGATATTACCACCATCGTTTTTTCCTCGATGACCGGAGAAGGCGTCGCAGAGCTTCGTGCGCTCGCAGAAGAAATTACTGTCCCCATTGAGGATGACGACACAGAAGATACTGCTGAAGCAACCGAAGAAACCGGCTGAATCGCAGATCGCGTCACCACTTTCCCTTCCGCTGCATATACTGTGGTATCAAACAGAGGAGGGATGCCTTTATGAAGGTTGTTGTGATGAAAAGTCCGCGGCTGCTGTCCGGAATCTTCCGGCTGCTCTTTCACATCAAAAAAGAAAGTGCTGAAACCGAATAAAAATCGCCCCTGCATTGCGGCTGTTCCGCTTTGCAGGGGCGATTTCCTTTTCCGGATACATCCTATCCGATTTTTACTTCCTGAAGATAATGACCGCTGAGCGATTCGGGCGCACAGGGCGTTTTTTCCATTGCTGCCATACAGATTCCACAGGCGGACTGATGACAAAGATGCATCGGTGCGGCGATTGCCGTATCACAAACCGGCGCAAGTAAGGTGATTCCGTCCCCGATGACCGTCACCGTTTTGCCATAGCCTTTGATGGTATCGGAAATTTCCTCGACCGGCATGACGCGATCCTCGCTCAGACGTCTTACCGTTTTGCCATCGCTTTCAAAGAATGCACAGTAGCAAAGATTTTGTCTTGCGGTCAGACAGGCACAGAGAATCCCGTTCGTACCACAGAGATTCCATGCCAGTCCCTCTAAGGTCGATACGCCGACACACTGCTTCTTTCCGGCATACGCCATCGCCTGCATTGCCGCGATACCGATTCTCAGTCCGGTATAGGAACCCGGGCCGACTGCGACCGCGAACGTATCCACATCTTCTATCGTATGTCCCGTTTCCGCAAGCAATGCCTTAACCATCGGAAGCAGAAGCTGGGAATGGGAACGCGCGGTATAAAGCATCCGGTATCCGAGCAGAACGCCATCCTTTTCCACCGCAGCCGATGCAGTCTTTCCCGATGTATCAACCGCTAAAATCATGCAAAAGCTCCTCTCCTGTCACAGTAATCTCCCGTGGTGCATCGCCCATCCCCTCGATCCGGATTTCAATCCGTGCGTTCGGAAGGCTCTCCACAATATTCTCCGCCCACTCAATCACAAATACCGATTCCTCCAGCGGATAGTCCCAGAAGCCTGTTGTTTCGAGGGCTTCCTCCGAAGTCACACGGTACATATCAAAATGGTAAAGCGAAATACAGCCGTCGGCGTGATATTCATTCACCAGCGCAAAGGTTGGGGAGCTGACCACATCCGGCAGCCCCAGTCCGCGTGCCAGACCATGCGTAAAGGTTGTTTTTCCCGCACCGAGTCCGCCGAAAAATGTAATGCAGGTTCCGCGGCGGAGCGATCTTCCGATTTTCTCGGCAAATTCCTGTGTTTTCACAGGAGAATCAGATTGAAACCGAATCATGTATGCGCCTCTTTCAATTCCAGTTCGATGATACAGCACTGCTGTGTGCCATCACGATATATTCTTGCGGATAATTCCCTGTTGTCCTCGTGCAGACGTTTTGTCAGCGCTTCACAGAGCAGTCCGCAAAGTCCGCTGACCTCGGTATGCCAGAGCAGCGGATAAAATCCCAGCTTTTCATAGGAAATGCTCCAGACATCCGTATAGACATCTTCTTTTCCACAGCAAATTCTGAATTTCCACGAATGCGTATCCTGTGGCGCAAAGAGTCTCGCCGTCCGGAATTCGTAATGACGGAGCTTTTTTACCACGCTTTCTGCCAGCTTTTCGAGATTCGGCTCCCACTTTTCGTGCAGCAGCGTTCGGAACGCATAACCGCTGTGTGCGGCAGAAAAGCTTTCCGGAATGGTGATATCGGCATAGCCTCCGGTACGAACGGTGACTGCATTCTGTATCGTTGTTTCGCGTTCATCCGATATCACAACCTGCGGGAACCGTACACGAAACTCCGGATATTCCGATAAGAATTCCTTGATCTGTTTCGTCGCCGCGCCGAGCTGTTCGAGCCCCGTACAGCCTTTGCTTTCCCATTCGCTGTCCGCATCACTCCGCACAAAATCCTGCTGATACGCGGATATCAGCACGCGCATTGTCAATTCCTCTCCGCCGCTTTCCAGACATGCCGCAAACAGATCCTCCGATAATTGTTCCGGCGAAAGAAACCGGTATTCCGTTTGCATCTCCATTCACCTCCAAGAATATAAGCTCATGTACATTATACCAGATATCCGCGATAATTGCAAGCTTACATCCATCATCTCAGGACAGCGCTTCCGTATCCGTGATATCTCCCCCCGTCAGCCGCACGGACTGTACCTCCCGCAGACTGCGGTTAATCGCACGCGTCCGGACGCCGACCAGCTTATCCAGATCCTTTCCGACCTGATCAATATGCTTCTGGGTCTGGCTCAGGATTTCCTCAAATTTCGAAAATTCCGACTTAACGGTTCCGAGAATCTGCCAGACCTCGTCCGACCGCTTCTGGATCGCAAGCGTCCGAAATCCCATTTGGAGTGCGTTCAGCATCGCCGCCATCGTAGAAGGGCCGGCAAGCGTAATCTGATAATCGCGCTGCAGCACTTCCACAAGACCGCGGCTGACGACCTCCGAATACAGACTCTCGAACGGCAGAAATAAAATGCCGAACGCGGTCGTATACGGCGGCTCAACATATTTGGTCCGGATATCCTTGGCAAAGCTGCGGATCCGGCTGACCAGTTCTGCGCCTGCCTGTTCGATCGCTTCACGATTTCCGTTTTCCTGCGCATCCTGTAACTTCATATAGCAGTCCGCAGGAAATTTCGCGTCAATCGGCAGGTACACGGTATTGCCGTCCTCGCCCGGAAGACGGATCGCATATTCCACACGATTGCTGCTGCCTGGGATTGTCGCGAATTCACGCTCGTACTGCTCAGACGCAAGAATTTCTTCGAGGATTGCACCGAGCTGGATTTCCCCCATCATGCCGCGCGTCTTGACGTTCGAGAGCACCTTTTTCAATCCCCCGACATCGTTTGCAAGCGTTTTCATCTCGCCCAGCCCTTTATATACGGCGTCCAGACTTTCTGTTACACGGCGGAAGCTCTGGGTCATCGTTTCTTCGAGACTTGCCTGTAACCGTTCGTCCACCGTCTTTCGCATCTCATCCAGACGACGGTTATTCTGCGCCTGCATCGCATCCATCTGCTCCTGCATCATTTCACGCATCGCCTCTAAACGCTGTGCATTCGCAGATTCGAGGGAATGGAAACGCTGTTCGAGCTGCTGAAGCTGACGGAGCTGCGCGTCGGCAGACTGCGTCTGGGTTTTCGAGAGCATATCGCTGAACAGCTGCATGGACTGACCGACGCTGTCACGTAAATCCCGACTCATCTCACGCTGATTTTTTGACATATGGTCAAACTGTTCCCGAAAATCCGTCTGCTGTCGGCTATGCGTCAGCTTCCACAGCATCAGAAACTCTATGACACACAACAAAAGCAGTACAATCATTGTTACAATCAAAAACGGTTTCATTCCACTCACCTTTCCAGTCGTTTCGGCTCCGGCAGTGTTTCCAGCAAAGCCAGAATCGCATCCCTGTCCGCAAGCCATGGTGCAAACGCAGTCGCGGAACCGGACGCCACCGCAAGCCGCAGACATTCGGCAGGTGACAGTCCTCGGACAATTCCCGACAGGAAGCCGCCGAGCATGGAATCGCCGGCACCGACTGTATTGCAGACCTTAGCGTGCGGCGCATCCAGCCGGAACATCCCATTCGCTTCCGAAAACAGCACAGCCCCTTCTTCCCCCATCGACAACAGAACATTCCGCGCACCCATCTCCTGTAAACGGATGCCGTAAGGAATCGCCGCTTCTACGCTGCTGATATCCGCACGAAACAGCTCGCAGAGTTCGGGAAGATTCGGCTTAATCAGAAACGGCTGACAGCCAAGTACCGCGTGCAATGCTTCACCTGCTGCATCCACGGCAAACCGCACACCACGCGTCCGAAGCTTTGCCATCAGGTCTGCATACAATGTCACAGGCGCACCCGACGGCAGACTTCCTGCCAGCACAATCAGGTCGGAATCCCCGAACAGACTGAGCTTTTCCACCAGCTGACAAATTGTATCCGCCGATATCGAAACACCGCTGCCGTTTAATTCCGTCACGATTCCATGTTCTTCGATCTTGAGATTGATACGATTATTCTGGCCGTGCAGTTCGATCCAGTCCGCCTCAATCCCCCACTGAGAAATTTCCTGTCTCAGCATCGCGCCGACTGCGCCTGCGGCAAAGCCATAAATCCGCGTATCTTCGCCTAATTGATGCAGGATATAGGAAACATTGATGCCTTTTCCGCCGGCAGTCATCCGTGCCGCAGCCGTTCGGTTTACAGCCCCCTTGCAAAGCGGAGAATTTATGGCGGCGGTATAATCCATCGCAGGATTGAGTGTGACAGTTGCGATCATATCCATTCCTTTCATGCATACCGGATATCTCATACGTAAAAACGAGACCCTGTAAAACAGGATCTCGTTCGATTCCTAAATCTTATGCCTTATGCCGGAAGATTCGCCGCCATTCCTGCGGCATCCACACTCGCCAGATTCGCAAATCCGCGATGCTGAGGGTCACCGGCTCTTTCCGGATAACTGCCGATGAATTCGCTGTCGAGGTCTTTTGCGGCAAAGACTCCGCGAACCTTATAGCCTTCGATATAAACCGTCCAGCACATTTCATCAAAGCTGTCAACCAGACGATTCATACGTCCCATAAACGAAGAATTTTCACCATCCGGATTCGTGGTAGCGTTGGTACCAACACCAGAAAGGATATCGTTTACTTCACCATTCGTGAACGAACCGCCTCTGACGGCAAGACTTGGAATTTGAATTGTGCCGTTTTCCACACAGATAAAGAGACTTCCTTCCATGTCTGCGCGGTCCGAAGCCGTTCCATAGAATTCTCCGCTGGTACCGTTCCGGTCAAGGAATTCGAATTCCTGACAGACGGTCTGTGCGGCATTAAAGAGAACGCGTGCATTCGCATTCGCCGCATTCAGCTTACTGTTCGTGATATAGCCGCCGATCGTCGGTACGAATACCGCCAGCAAAATGCCGATGATACCCATAACGATGGTCATTTCAATTAAAGTAAAACCTTTTGGGGCATATCTGGAATCTGCTTTTTTATGAAAATGGGTCATTATAATCTCCCCCTTGTAATATATATAACGGATTTAAAAATATGGATTCCCTATCAATCCACTCTTAGTATATCATATCTTCAGTTTATTGTCAAGAGAAAATGAACAAATTGTTAATAGCAATACTTCCAAAAATCCGTTCCCGTTTTCATATGCTTTGCCGAATATGCGAATTATTTTGATTTTGGGGGATAATCGACAATCGGTGAGATCAGAAGATACGGCAATGCAAAGCGGTTATGCTTCATATTTTCGCGGTCGGATGAAAACGCCAGCTGCTGATTCTGCGTCTTATGACTCGGCAGCCGCAAGACACAGACTGCTGCATTTTTATCCATCGTAAATTCTGCCTGCGCATGAAACGCCGTACAGAATCGTTCCAGCAATGCTTTGGCGGATGCCGCGGTCTCCGAATCCCGACAGTATTTCTGTTTATGAAGCTGGGGCACCTTTGTCCGTACACTCTCCTTGTTTGCCGCTGTCAGCGTAATCCGGATTTCGCGTGCCTTCCGGACAGCAGTACAGGTATATTCGGTACGATTCGGGTTTCCGTCGTGGAGCACAACAAATATATTCAGAAGCGCGAAATGCAGCCGCTCCGCGTCCACTCTCGCCGGCATCTCCCGCAATGCAGCAGGCAATTCGACCGCAATATAATCCCCCATCACATACCGGATTTCCTCCATCGTTTCATACAGCACAGCAGATACATCGACTGCCGGAACACTCCGGAGCCGTGATTTCGGGAAGTTCTCGTACCACGCAAGTTCTGCACAGCGTGCAGACTGGTTCAAGAGCCGATAAACGCTGTTATGGATCATCTGGACGGCATTCCTTCCCGATTCCCATTGCTGTGCGCCCAGCCGGAGCATACTGTCGTTCGCCTGGAGCAGATCCGAACAGATCAGCCGCAAATCCGTACTGTATGCCGAAAACAGCGTTTGGAGCTCTCCGCCGCTGATCTGACGCTCCGGCTCCTGCGGACGGAGTTCCAGCAGGTAAAACGACTGTTCCTCAATCACCATCGGCAGAATCCGGCAGCGGAATGTGCGGCGTTTCTCGGTGACGGTCAGCTCTCCGTTCGGCGGCAGAATCAGCTTTTGTCCGTTGGTACAGCAAAGCTGGTTCAGAAGGATCGGATGCAGCAGCGTAACCAGCGCGTCCGACTCCCAGAGCAGCTCCATATCTGCGCCACAGACACCGGCTGCGGCTTCCGCACCGCCGTATAAAAGCTTTGCGGCAGCAATCACTTTTTCCGCAATATCCATCATTTCTCGCCTCTCTTTCTGAAAAATAGGATCTGACGTTTCTTTTCCTATTATACAACAAAATTGTTAATTTTTCGACCATTCACCGGAGATTCGGAAGAATCACCAAAAAATAGTTTTCGTCATTCAAACATTTCACAAAAACGGCGCATTTTTGCAAAGCGCGTTATTTTTTTGTCAAAGTGCTTGCTTTTTTCCAAAAAATGTTGTAAAATAGAATTATCATAATTCTAGGAGGTAATTCCAATGTCTGTTAAAGTTGCTATTAATGGTTTTGGCCGTATCGGCCGTCTGGCTTTCCGTCAGATGTTCGGCGCTGAGGGTTATGAGGTTGTCGCAATCAACGACCTGACCAAGCCCTCCATGCTCGCTCAGCTCCTCAAGTATGATACCGCTCAGGGCGGCTACTGCGGCAAGATCGGTGAGAATCTTCACACCGTTACTGCTGATGATGAGAAGGGCACTCTGACCGTTGACGGTAAGACCCTCACCATCTACGCTAAGGCAAATGCTGCTGAGCTGCCTTGGGGTGAAATCGGTGTTGACGTTGTTCTCGAGTGCACC
>JAFXIC010000002.1 GCA_017533485.1 Oscillospiraceae bacterium | reverse complement strand
GCGGATTCGCCAAAGCAGCAATGTACCTATTCTGATACTTTCGGCAAAAGCGGAAGGTTCAGACCGCGTGATCGGATTGGAATCGGGAGCAGACGATTACCTTGTCAAGCCATTCTACCAGCAGGAGCTTCTTGCGAGAGTCAAAGCCCTGCTTCGCCGCTATGATGAACTCGGTTCTATCCGTGAAACGCAGGCGCAGGACTTGCTTCAAGTGGGAGATATTATCCTTGATACCGCCAAAAAGCAGCTTGTTGCACGCGGCGAAACGGTACGTCTAACGGCAACGGAATACAAAATATTACAGGTGCTTATGGCGAATCCCGGACGGGTATACTCGGCGGGAGAAATCTATGAGCGCGTATGGAAATCCGATGCTTATGCTGTCGAAAATACCGTCATGGTACATATCAGCCGGATTCGTGACAAGTTGGAGCTGAATCCGAAGAAGCCGGAATATCTGAAAGTCGTTTGGGGGATTGGATATGTTTTCGAAGTACCGTAATATCACCGCTTGGATACTGCTTATTCTGTCAGCGTTCTGTTGGATTTACGGACTGGGTATTGTACAGAATGAGCGGAATGGATTGACAACAGATACAACAGCAACCGAGACAGCCGAAACCTCACTTACCATAACCGCCCCCGATGATGTTTTGACAGAGGAAAGCACCGCCGTGGTCACGCAAACGGAAAGACAATCAGGAAAGCAGAATGCAATCTTACTTAGGGCATTGCTCATTTTCTGTGCCGCCGCGTCTGCCGTCATTGCTATCTTCATTCTCCGGCAGAATACCCCTGTCTTGGGTGCGGACGGAATCCTGCTGTGCCTTGCCATAATTGGATGGCTGTATTTCCGCTTTGTCATGCGGAACGGTGAATCTGACAATGCGCCGTACAGCTTTCTTAAGTTATTTGCGATTCTGTTTTCCATTCGGGAACTGTGGGGATGGATTTTTTCGCGTATGAGCCTTTCATGGTGTATGGTTTACCGTCTTTCGCGCCTCGCCACCGCGCCGCAGATTTCATTGCTTGTATGCGTCGGATGGATCATCGTTTCTGCAGTTGTAAGTCTGCTGACGTTTATGGATTTCTATAATCTCTATTATCCGCTGTCAGTCGCTGCCAACCGTATTCCTGTATGGTTCGTTTGTCTGTTCAGCATTGCTGTGTCCGTGATTCTGGATGTATGCTGTTTATGGCGTTACGGAAGTGATCTCGATCATCTCCAAAAACAGCTTGACAACTTCCAAAAAGCACAACCTATCACGATTAAGGACGGCGCGTTTTCTCAAACGGAGACACAGCTTTTGGAAGTACAGCGGCAGCATGAAGAAGCTGTACGCACCGCTGTATCAAGCGAACGCTTCAAGGTGGAACTGATTTCCAATGTGTCCCACGATCTGCGCACACCGCTCACCTCGATTCTCGGCTACAGCGAGCTTTTACAGAGTGAATCCCTGTCAGTGGAGGGAAAAGAACAGCTCACACGCTTGAATCAGAAAGCCGGATATATGCGTGATCTTGTTGAATCGCTGTTTGAACTGACAAAAGTATCAAGCGGTGTGATTGAAAGCCGCAAGGATGAAATCGACCTCATTCGCCTGCTTGAACAAACAATCGGTTTATTTGACGATCAGCTGACCGAAGCGGGGCTGGTTGTCCGCCGGAATTATTCTGCGGACTCGATTCCGGCTATCACAGACGGCGCAAGAATGCATCAAGTGTTCGCCAATCTGCTTGGAAATGCTATAAAATATGCGCTTCACGGCACACGGATCTATCTGGATGTGACGGAAGCTGATGACAATTATCGCATCCGTATGACCAATACAGCCTCTTACGAAATGGATTTCAAGCCGGAGGAAATCATGCAGCGTTTTGCCCGCGGCGACAAAGCACGTTCTACCAGAGGCAGCGGCTTGGGACTTGCCATCGCACAAACATATACAGAATCCGTCGGCGGACAGTTTCATGTTGCCATAGACGGCGACCAGTTCAGCGCAGTTGTAACCCTGCCGAAAACTGAAAGAGATTTGTAAGATTTATATTGGCACTTATGAAAGACACCTCCTGTATCATATAGGTACGGGAGGTGCTTTTCATGATAACTGTTTTTCGCCGCGCCGTCGTCTCATGGATAGCGGCGGTATTGATCG
>JAFXIC010000019.1 GCA_017533485.1 Oscillospiraceae bacterium | reverse complement strand
GTAGTCGTTGTTGTTGTGGTGGTAGTGGTTGTAGTTGTTGTGGTGGTGGTAGTGGTCGTAGTCGTTGTTGTCGTAGTAGTGGTCGTAGTCGTTGTTGTAGTCGTTGTTGTAGTCGTTGTTGTAGTCGTAGTGGTCGTAGTTGTTGTAGTGGTTTCCGGTGTGGTTGTCGTGGTGGTTGTTGTAGTCGTGGTTGTCGTTTCCGGTGTTGTGGTCGTAGTTGTCGTGGTGGTGGTCGTTTCCGGCGTGGTCGTTGTAGTAGTTGTCGTTGTGCTGGTTGTGGTTTCCGGCGTTGTCGTTGTTGTGGTCGTTGTCGTCGTGGTGGTGGTCGTTGTCGTAGTAGTCGTCGTTTCCTGCGGCAGCTTCTTTCCGTTGAATACGGTATATCCGAACTCAATGCCGCCGGTATAGGACTTCGCAATCAGCTGACCGGATACATGGCCGCCGAACGACATCGGATTATTTGCGCTGAACTCATCCGAGCCTGCTGCATTCGGTGCCAGAATCGAACCGTAGAATGTACCGAAATTGGAGAATTCGAACTGTGTCGCATCGGGAAGATTAAAAAGGATGCGCTCCGAGCCGAGTCCGTCATTTCCGGCAATCGGCTGGCCGTTGAACATACAGCCGCCCGTCGGAATCGGCAGCGTTACGTCACCGCCTGTGATATTGATGACAACCGTGCTGTCATCGGGTACGATAAAATCAATGGATGGTGTTGCCCAGAGTCCGAGCTGCGGGAAGGAGAATAAATCCGACCACTCCTGCGTTGTAAATGTCCAGACATAAATATCGCTGTCACCCTCGCCGGTCAGTGTTACTTTCGCTTCATACTGACCCTTGGAGGCTGTACCGTTCACTTCGTATTCCGCAACCTCAGCAGATGTCTTCTGCATGGCGGAAAATGCTTCGCTCATATCAATCAGGTCTGTGCGGTAGATGTTTTCTGTGCCGGTAATATGCACATCTTCATCTGCCATATCCCGTCCGATTGCAGCAGACGCTTCGCCGGGAATCACACAGTTCCCGACCGGTCCCTCGCCGACATACAAAACAGCTGCATCTGCGCTCTCTTTCGCAGCGTGCGCGCCAATACTGTATGCGCCGATTCCGTCCATGACATTCAATTCGCCGCCAACTGCAAGTCTTCCTTCACAGTCCGCGCCCTTTGCATTGAAGTCGCCTTCTAAAAACAGCGAGAAATTCGCTGCTTCCGCGAGAATCCCATCCTCGTCCACATCGCCAAGCAGTGCTGTTTCTTCTGTGCTGCTCGGGATTTTTCCGATTGCGTGGTCATCTGCGAAGCCGGAAATCGCAGTAACTGCGCCCATTCCGACTGCGGCGATTGCCGAAAGCAATGCCGCGGTACTCTTCCGAGTGATTCTTTGTTTCATTTGCCCCAAGTCCTCCTAAAAATTTTTATGGATGTCCCAATTCTTTTTTTCTATTCTAGTATTTTATCGTAAAACCGTGAAAAAAGCAATACTTTCAACCATTTTTCATTGTTTTTGATATTGTTTTATCCGTTCACCGCATTAAATTGTATAATCTGCTAAGATCAATATCCGGAATCTTCCGCTCTTGGTTCTCTGCGTCATGAATTCTACACAGAATCTATGGTTTTCCGGATTCGGGCTGTGAAATTTCACAAAAATGGATTTTTCTCCTGTTCCCCCCTTTACATTCCGGGAAAAATCGTGTATAATATCTATAAGTAATATTTTGGAGGTGTTTCCATTGGAACCCAAATATAAACGCATTCTTTTGAAAATCAGCGGCGAGGCACTCGCCGGTAACAAAAAAACCGGTCTCGATTATGACACCATCACCACCATCTGTAAAAGTATTCAGCGTACTGCACAGGCAGGTGTCGATATCGGTGTCGTTGTCGGCGGCGGAAACTTCTGGAGAGGCCGCTCCTCCGGCGCAATGGACCGCACCCGCGCTGACCATATCGGTATGCTCGCAACCGCTATGAATGCACTCGCTGTCGCAGATGTCCTCGAATCACTCGGCTGTGAAGTCCGCGTCCAGACTGCTATCACCATGACGCAGATCGCTGAACCCTACATCCGCAACCGCGCAATGCGTCACTTCGAAAAGGGAAGAATCGTCATCTTCGGCTGCGGTACGGGCAATCCCTTCTTCTCTACCGATACCGCTGCGGCACTCCGTGCTGCGGAAATCGAAGCCGATATCCTCCTGAAAGCAACCATGGTGGACGGCGTTTACGATAAAGACCCCAATCGCTTCTCCGATGCCGTCAAGTACGATACCCTCACCTTCAGTGAGGTCGTCAACCGCCAGCTCCAGGTCATGGACAGCACCGCCGCAACCCTTTGCCGCGATAATAAAATGCCGATGCTCGTCTTCGACCTCGGTACCCCCGACAATATCTATGACGCCTGCATGGGCAAGGATATCGGTACCGTCATTACACCCGACCCCGAAGCATGACAGTTGTCTGCTTACGATAATATATTAAATACAGGGAGTGAACCATCATGAACGATTTGATGAAAGAAAAATTTGAACACACCGAACGCCGTATGCAGAAGGTGATCGACCGCATCCAGAGCGAATTCTCTACAATCCGTGCCGGACGCGCGAATCCCAGCGTTCTCGATAAAATTGCGGTTGATTACTATGGCTCGCCCACCCCGATCAATCAGGTTGCTGCCATCTCCGTCCCCGAAGCAAGAATGCTGCTCATTACCCCGTGGGACGCTTCGATGATCCGCCCGATTACCAAGGCAATCCTTGCTTCCGATCTCGGTATTACACCAACCGATGACGGTAAGGCAATCCGCCTCGTCTTCCCCCAGCTGACTGAGGAACGCCGTAAAGATCTCTGTAAAACCATCAAGAAATTCGGCGACGAGGCAAAGGTTGCTGTCCGCAACGAACGCCGCGACCTCATTGATAAATATAAGACCATGAAGAAGAATTCCGAAATTACAGAGGATGACCTCAAGGATTCCGATAAGAAAGTGCAGAACCTCACCGACCGTTTCGTTGAGGAAGTCGATAAGCTCGTGGCTGCAAAGGAAAAGGAAATTATGTCTTTGTAATTTCCATACAAAAGGTTGGAACAAGTGTACCCTTTCAAGAAAGGGTGCCTGTTCCATCCTTTTTGTGTTTTTTTATTCTCTGAAAGGATGGTTTTTGCGGCTATGGCAAAAGCAAAGCAACCCCCCATTCCTGCGGAAATGCTCCCGAAACATATCGCTTTCATTATGGACGGGAACGGAAGATGGGCGAAAAAGCGTGGACTCCCCCGCTCCGCAGGTCATATCGAAGGCGCCAAGAATTTTAAAAAGATTGTCCGCTATTGCAGGGATATCGGTATCCGGAATATCACGTTCTATGCATTCTCTACCGAAAACTGGAAACGCCCCGACGATGAGGTCCATACGATCATGAATCTCATGCGGGAATATCTCGTCGAAGTAAGAAAGCATTTCAGTGAGAATACCCGTATGATTATCCTCGGCGATAAGGATGCCTTCGATCCCGATCTCAAGCGAAGCTTCGAAAAGCTGGAAGAAGATACCCTTCAGTATCAGGAAATGAATATGGGACTCGCCGTAAACTACGGCGCACGCGACGAAATGGCGCACGCTTGCAGAATCCTTGCACAAAAAGTCAAGGATGGAACGCTTTCTCCCGAAGATATTACCGAGGACATGATCTCCGACCAGCTCTATACCAGAGAAATGCCGGATGTCGATCTGCTGATTCGTCCGGGCGGCGAATACCGGATCTCAAACTTCCTCCTCTGGCAGTCCGCTTATGCGGAATTCTATTTCTGCGATACGCTATGGCCGGACTTCTCCCCCAAAGAACTCGATGCTGCGCTGATCGAATTCGCCAAGCGCAACCGCAGATTCGGCGGACTCTGAACTTCCGCAGATCAATATTCTATGAAAAGGAGTGCGGTGTTTTGCCGCAAGTGCATATTATGACAACTCGTCTTGTTTCCGCCGGCATCGGCATCATCATTGCGTTGACTGTACTGTTCCTCCATCAGACGATTCTCTTCCCGATTGCGGTCGGTATCGTTTCTGTCATCCTGATGCTGGAATTCTTTAAGGTCAATCATCTCCTCAAATACCGGATCGCAACCGGTTCCGCTATGCTGTTTGCCCTCCTCTATCCGTTCGTACTCGTCGGTGAGGCGTCCCGTTTCAAGTTCCTGCTCGTAATTCTCTGTATCATCGGCGTCTGTATCGAATACATACTCCGTCAGACAAAGCTCTGGATGCGCTCGTTCTTCGGCATTATGACCGGAATGTTCCTGATCCCCGGCGCAATGTCCACAACGGTCTACCTCAATAACTGCCACGAACAGCATGGTGTCATCTATGTCGTATTCGCACTCGCCGGCGCATGGATCGCCGACAGCGGCGCATATTTCGCCGGCAGTGCCCTCGGAAAGCATAAGCTCTGTCCGACCATCAGCCCCAAGAAAACCGTAGAAGGACTGGTCGGCGGCGTCATCGCTGATGTCCTTTTCTTCTCCCTCTTTAATATCATCTATACTGCGATTCTTGCTGCACAGGGCATGGATATCCACTTTTCCTGGGGCTCTACGCTCATCGTTGCCGTTGCCTGTGCACTCCTCGGCACGGTCGGCGACCTGACCGCTTCCGTTCTGAAGCGTCAGCTCGAAATCAAAGACTATGGCACGATCATGCCCGGTCACGGCGGCCTCCTCGATCGCTTCGACAGCGTTCTCCTGGTCGCACCCTTCCTCTATGCCTATATCACCGCATTCGGATTCTTTACGGTATAATTTTCAGGGCAATACCATACAAAACCATCCTCCGGATTTTTGTATGGTGTTGCCTCAAATATCATCTATCATCACAGCGGAGCGGTGTTTCATCATACCGCTCCGTCCGTTAGAAAGCAGGTTCTGAGTATTATGAAAAGCTTTGCTATACTGGGTTCTACCGGAAGTATCGGTACACAGGCAATCGAAGTCGCGCAGATGCACGGTTTCCGTGTGACAGCACTCGCCGCAAACCGAAATGTCGATCTTCTCGTCAGACAGGCACGTCTCCTCCGTCCTGAACTGCTCTGTATCGCCGACGAACAATATTACGGTGCGCTCAAAGAAGCCGCAAGCGGACTGGGCTGCCGCATTCTCGCCGGTATGGACGGACTTTGTGAAATCGCACGCCACGAATCCACTGATACCCTCCTGAATTCCGTGGTCGGAATGGTCGGACTCCTCCCGACACTCACCGCCATTGCTGCCAAAAAACCGATTGCTCTCGCCAATAAGGAAACACTCGTTGCCGGCGGCGCACTCGTAATGGATGCCGCAAAGGAACGGAATGTCCCGATTTATCCGGTGGACAGCGAGCATTCCGCCATCTTCCAATGCTTACAGGGCAATCGCCGAAGCCAGCTCAAAAAAATTATCCTTACTGCCTCCGGCGGCCCCTTCTTCGGAAAAACAAAGGCTGATTTACAATCCATCTCTGTGGAACAGGCACTCAATCACCCCAACTGGAGCATGGGCAATAAAATTACCATCGACTCTGCTACCCTCATGAATAAGGGACTGGAATTCATTGAGGCGAGATGGCTCTTCGACCTTACCCCCGATCAGATCGAAATCGTTGTCCATCGTCAGAGTGTGCTCCATTCCGCAGTCGTCTATGCCGATGAGTCGATGATCGGTCAGATGGGTGTGCCGGATATGAAAATCCCGATCCAGTATGCGCTCCTCTATCCGGAACGGCTGGACTGTCCGACAAAACCACTCTCCCTCACCGATTATGGTCAGCTTACATTCGCAAAACCCGATTATGACACCTTCGATTGTCTGACTGCCTGTATTCGTGCAAGCGAGCTGGGCGGTTCGGCGCCCTGTATCGCAAACGGCGCGAATGAAGCTGCGGTTGCCGCATTCCTTGACCACAAAATTTCTTTCCTCCAAATCGGCGAGCTGGTAACCGAATCCATCCGGACACTCCCGATTACACAGCTCCAATCCTATGAGGATGTTGTCCGCGCTGACCGCGCCGCCCGTGATTTTGTCGCAGAAAAAATCGCAGGTATGTAACTGCATCCCCTTCTCCTATTATCCGATATCTATCCGTTCTCCAAGAAAGGAGTCACAGCAATATGACGATTCTTACCGTTCTCGCTTCCATTCTCTGCTTTGGCATCATCATTTTCCTCCACGAACTCGGCCATTTCTTTGTTGCGAAGAAAAGCGGCATCCGTGTTCTGGAATTCTCTATCGGCATGGGCCCGCTGATCTTCCAGAAACAGCGCGGTGAAACCAAGTATTCCGTCCGCTGCCTGCCGATCGGCGGCTACTGCGCGATGGAGGGCGAGGACGAAAACAGCGAGGATCCGCGTGCATTCCGCAAACAGGCGGTCTGGAAACGGATTCTTGTGACCGCTGCCGGCGCGATTATGAACATCATCCTCGGCTTTTTCCTCATCATCCTTACCGCCTGTCTCGATACTGCAATCACTTCAACCACGATTGCTGATTTCCATACAAACGAAGCCGGCGAATCCATTGCTGCCTCCGATGAATGGCTGCGCGTCAATGACCGCTTTCTCGAAATCAATGGTTTGCATATCTTTACCGCAACCGATATTTCCTATGCGCTCCAGAATGATGACTGCGATACCTTTACGGTTGTCGTAGAGCGTGACGGCGAAAAGGTGACGCTCGAAAACGTACAGTTCCTCAATTCCCAGACACAGGGACTCCTCGATTTCTATGTCTATGGTCAGAAGAAAACCATCGGCAATGTCCTTTCCTTCGCCTGTAAAAATACCGCCTCGACTGCACGCCTGATCTGGATCTCCCTGTTTGACCTTTTGTCCGGAAAATATGGCTTCCATGATCTTTCGGGTGTTGTCGGCGTCATCGACACCACAACCGAATTTGTCCAGCAGAGCAAAACACTGCGCGAAAAATGTATCACACTCTTTGATCTGATGTCCTTTATCACAATCAATGTCGGTATCTTTAATCTCATCCCGTTCCCTGCCCTCGACGGCGGAAGACTTGTATTCCTCGTCATCGAAGCAATTACCAAAAAACAGGTTCCCGCTAAAATCGAAAGTGCGATCCATTTTATCGGACTGTCACTGCTGATGATTCTGATGATCGCAGTCACATTCCAAGATGTCTTTAAAATCTTTACAAGGTAACGAAAGGAGCGCATCCTTATGAGAAATCTCCACCCTGTCCGCGTCGGAAGCTGTCTGCTCGACGGCAATCATATCTATATCCAGTCAATGCTGAATACCCGTTCGGACGATATCGCCGCATCTGTTGCACAGGCAAAGGCACTCGAAGCCGCAGGCTGTGAGATTCTGCGCGCGGCGATCCCCGATATGGACGCCGTCGCACTCATTCCTGCCATCAAATCCGCAGTCTCTATCCCCCTCGTCGCAGATATCCATTTCGATTACCGCCTCGCACTTGCTGCCGCTGACGCAGGGATTGATAAAATCCGTATCAACCCTGGCAATATCGGTTCGCTCGACCGCGTCAAAGCTGTTGCAGATAAATGCCGCGAAAAACAAATTCCGATCCGTATCGGCGTCAATTCCGGTTCTCTCGAAAAAGAACTGCTCCGGAAATACGGCGCACCAACACCCGAAGCACTCGTTGAAAGTGCAATGCGCCATGCGGCACTCCTCGAACAATTCGATTTTCGTGATATCGTAATTTCCATCAAGTCTTCCGATGTGCAGAATATGATCGCCTCCTACCGCCTTGCCGCGAAACAATGCGATTATCCGCTGCACCTCGGCGTCACGGAAGCCGGTACTGCACGCATGGGGCTGATAAAATCGGCTGCGGGCATCGGTTCGCTGCTTTGTGACGGAATCGGCGAGACGATCCGCGTATCCCTCACTGCCGATCCGGTCAAGGAAATTGAAGCGGCGATTGATATCCTCAAAGCCATCGGAAAACGCGATGGTGTACAGCTCGTATCCTGTCCGACCTGCGGAAGAACGAGAATTGACCTGATTGCCGCCGCGAATGCTGTCGAACAGGCACTCAGAGGCTGCGAAAAGAATATTAAAGTCGCCGTGATGGGCTGTATCGTCAACGGACCCGGAGAAGCAAGAGAAGCGGATATCGGTGTCGCAGGCGGTGACGGTTGTGCGGTACTTTTCCGCGGAGAGGAAATTCTTCGTAAAATCCCCGAATCTGAGATTGTTCCGGCACTCTTACAAGAAATCGAAAAGCTCTGAGCCGCGCCGTATACTGCGCATATGTATTCCCTGATGCTCTGCCTGCTGTTTCCGGAAGATGGCGGAAGCGGCAGGATATTTCTAAAGAAAGGATTCCGAAGCCATGATGCAGACATTACGCGAATTGCTCCGCGAATACGGAAAAAAACTGCCGGAGAATGTCCTGAGCGGAAGGGTTCGCCGTGTACTTTCCACGCCCGATCGCAAACGCTTGTATTTTGAAACCGAATTTGATGCACCGATCCCCTTTTCCGATTTGTCTGCTGCCGAATCCCGGCTCACCGAACGCCTCGAAATCCAGATGGTCCGACTGCTTTGCAGATATCCTGCAGAATGCTTTTCCGTCGATGTGCTGCCGGATCTCTTTCTGTGCCTGCGCCGTGATCTCCCGATGATTAACGGCTTTCTCGAGGATGCAGGCATCTCCTTCCAAAATGATACCCTCTCGATTGTCCTGCGCCATGGCGGTGCGGATATTCTCGATCAGACCCGTTTCCGCGATGAGCTGGCGCGCGCAATCCGTACCATCTATTCCGTCCATGTGACGGTCGTATTCGACGGCGCACAGCATATTTCCGACGACGAACACGCTGCAATGCAGTCCGAAATTCTTGCGGAACTCCCACCCGACCGCGGCAGAATCCCTGAACCGCCTGCACCCGAACAGCATGATTTTTCTGCCCTTTCCGATCTCCCCGGCGATGTCCGTCCAATCGCACCCGAAATGCCCGACAAGGATTCCCTTTCGGTCATCTACGGACGTACCATCAAGGAAAAACCAACCGCAATCTCCGAAATCGTCCGCAGTATTCCTGTCAGCGGAAAATATACGATTGCCTGCGAGGTCTTCGGCAGCATCGACTCGCGTACCCTCAAATCCGGTAAAACCCTTCTGACATTTCCTGTGACCGATTATTCAGGCAGTCTCCTTGTGAAAATGTTCCTCGATGAGGAAAAGCTTGCGGATTTCCCGACAAAAGACTGCAAAAAGGGCGCATCCCTCCTCATCTACGGTACGGTTGCTTATGATGAATATGAAAAAGATGTCATCATCAAGCCTACCGCCATCAACAGCTATCAGGCGGAAAAACGAACCGATGATGCACCCGTAAAACGTGTCGAACTCCATCTCCATACGAATATGTCTGCGATGGACGCGGTCAATTCCGCCGAATCCCTCGTAAAACGTGCCTATGAATGGGGACACCGCGCGGTTGCAATTACTGACCATGGCGTTGTTCAGGCATTCCCCGAAGCCATGAACACCGCCGCGAAACTCAAGGATTTTCGTGTCATCTATGGCTGTGAAGCCTATGTCGTCAACGATCTGGAGATGCTTAAAATCATCGACAAGCCCGATCCGCGTTCCCCCCACGATGAGGTCATCATCTTCGACGTCGAAACAACCGGCCTTTCCCCACAGTCCGATCGGCTGACAGAAATCGGTGCGGTCAAGGTCAAGGGTCTTCGCATCATCGACAGCTTCAATACCTATGTCAATCCGCAGATGCCGATTCCCCAGAAAATTACCGACCTCACCGGTATCTCCGATGACACCGTAAAGGATGCACCGCTCGAAGATGCTGCGATCCGTGAATTTTTTAAATTCTGCGGCGAGAATCCTGTGCTGATCGCGCATAACGCTTCTTTCGACACGGCTTTTGTACGTGCAGTCTTTCAGCGCCATCACATGGACATCCCCTTCACGACCATTGATACCCTGATGCTCTGCCGCAGTATGCTGCCGGAGCTCGGTCACCATAAGCTCGATCAGGTTGCAAAGCATCTCAAGCTCGGAAAGTTCGAACATCATCATGCTTCCGATGACGCCTATATTCTCGCAAAAATCTACCTGACGCTGATGGACAGGCTGGTGCGCGATTCCCACCTCGAACAGCTCGGTGATCTCAACACCAAACTCCCCAATATCGAAGTCAAAAAACTGAAATCGTTCCACCAGATTATTCTTGCGAAAAATCAGACGGGCATGAAAAATCTCTACCGTCTTGTTTCATACAGCCAGCTCGACTATTTCTATAAAAAACCGCTGATTCCGAAATCCGTCCTCCTGGAACATCGCGAGGGCTTACTCTATGGAAGTGCGTGTGAAGCAGGCGAACTCTTTACCGCAATCCTTGAGGGAAAATCAGACGAAGAACTCTGTAAGCTGGCATCCTTCTACGATTATCTCGAAATCCAGCCCATCGCCAATAACAGCTTTATGCTCCGAAGCGATAAATTCTCAGCAAACACTGAGGAAGACCTCCGGAACTATAACCGCAAGGTTCTAAGTATCGGCGATCAGCTCGGTATTCCGGTCGTCGCAACCTGCGATGTGCATTTCATGGACGAAAAAGACGGTATCTACCGCCAGATCCTTCAGTCCGGAAATGGCTTTACCGATACCGGCAATCAGGCTCCCCTTTATTTCCGCACCACAGATGAAATGCTCGAAGAATTCGACTACCTCGGCGCAGACCGCGCCTATGAGGTTGTCGTCACCAATCCCAATAAAATTGCTGATAAAATCGACCGCTGTCACGCAATCCCCAAAGGCACCTTTACACCCTCTATCCCCGGTGCGGAGGAGGATCTTATCCGCATTACAACCGAAAAAGCCGAAAGTATCTATGGAACGCCGCTTCCTGAAATCGTTCAGAAACGACTGGACCGTGAGCTCACCTCGATCTGTAAACACGGTTTTTCAGTGCTCTATATGATTGCACAAAAACTCGTTGCCGAATCCGAACGCCATGGCTACATGGTCGGTTCGCGTGGTTCGGTCGGCTCCTCCTTCGTCGCGAGTATGGCTGGCATCTCCGAGGTCAATCCGCTGATGCCGCATTATGTCTGTCCCGAATGCCGATACTCCGAATTCATCGAGGACGGTTCTGTCGGATCAGGCTTTGACCTCCCACCGAAAAACTGTCCGAAATGCGGCGCGGATATGAAGCGCGACGGACATGACATCCCGTTCGAAACCTTCCTTGGATTTGACGGCGACAAAGCTCCCGATATCGACCAGAATTTCTCCGGCGAATATCAGACCATGTCCCATCGCTATACCGAAGAATTGTTCGGCCGCGCAAACGTCTTTAAGGCCGGCACGATTTCCGGTGTACAGGATAAAATCGCTTACGGTTATGTCAAGCATTATCTCGAAGACTGCGGAATCTCCGTCAATAACTCCGAAATCAATCGTCTGGTCGCAGGATGTGTCGGCGTCAAGAAAACAACCGGCCAGCATCCGGGCGGCATGGTCGTTGTACCCGAAGAATTCGATATCTTCGACTTTACGCCTGTCCAGCAGCCCGGTGATCCCGGTGATGACGAAGCGAACGTCATTACCACCCATTTCGATTTCCATAGCCTGCATGACACTATTTTAAAGCTCGATGAACTCGGTCACGTTGTTCCGACCCTCTATAAGCATCTCGAAGATATGACCGGTATTAAAGTTGCCGACGTCCCGACAACCGATCCGCAGGTATTCCGGATGTGCACCGACTGTACCGTACTCGGCGTCAAAGAAGAAGACATCTACTGCAAAACCGGTTCGCTCGGAATCCCCGAAATGGGCACCAACTTTACAATCGGTATGCTCCTCGAAGCACAGCCAAAGCTTTTCTCCGACTTCCTGCAGATTTCCGGCCTCTCCCATGGTACGGATGTATGGCTCGGCAATGCACAGGAGCTGATTGCCAACGGAACCTGTACCATTTCGGACGTGATCGGTACCCGTGACAGCATCATGACCTATCTCCTCTATCACGGCGTGGAACCCAAACAGGCATTCCAGATTATGGAGGATACCCGTAAGGGAAAAGCACCCAAAACCTTTACCCCCGAACGCATCCAGATGCTCCTCGACCATAATGTACCGCAGTGGTATATCGACTCCTGTCTGAAAATCAAGTATATGTTCCCGAAAGCCCATGCGGCAGCCTATGTTACCGCCGCAATCAAGCTCGGATGGTTCAAGCTCTATAAACCGCTCGAATACTATGCAACCTATTTCTCTGTGCGCGGCGATGATTTTGACGCTGAAATTGCAATGCAGGGGATTGGTGCGGTCCGCGCGAAGATCCAGGAGCTTCGCAATAAGGGAAAAGAACGTACCAAGAAGGAAACCGACCTGATGGATATCCTGCTGATTGTCAACGAAATGATGTCGCGCGGTTATGATTTTCTCCCGATCGACCTCTATAAATCCCATGCCTCGGACTATCTCCTCGAAGACGGAAAGCTCCGGATCCCGTTCGCCGCAATTAGCGGAATCGGCGGAAAAGCTGCCGAAAAGCTCTACGAAACCGCACAAAACGGCGATTTTATCTCGGTTGATGAATTCCAGTCGTTAAGCGGTGCATCAAAATCCATAATTGAAGCACTCGAGCATCTCGGGGCTTTGGGAAATCTTCCGAAATCCAATCAGCTCTCACTGTTCTGACTTGACTTTTCTGTGATAGTATGGTAACATAGTAGCGTAGTAGCACGCTAAAGTGCTTTAGCGAATGCTCCCGGAAAGCCCACTATGACTGCACGGGAAATCAACACAAAACCTCGGCAATACCGCACATCGCTTGCGCGGTGCTGCCCCTGATATCACCGCAGAACCGGTTCTCCGGTTTTCCTGCCCCCCAGATACCATTAAGAATGGAGTTTGATTATGAACCGATTTGACCTTATTACACCGGAGGGTACGAAAGATTCCCTCTTTGCGGAATGTACACTCCGCCGCCAGCTCGAAAGCAGACTGCATGGTCTCTTTACGGCGCGCGGTTACAGCGAAATCATTACGCCGACCCTCGAATTCTATGATGTATTCGACCGCGATGCCCAGCCCTTTCCGCAGGAGAGAATGTATAAGCTGACCGACGCGAAAGGAAGACTCCTTGTGCTCCGTCCCGATAATACCGTTCCGATCGCAAGAGTCTGTGCAACCAGACTTCGTGACGCAGCACTGCCGCTGCGCCTCTATTACAACCAGAATATCCATGTCATCTCCCCTTCCCTCAAGGGCAGAGATGATGAAATCTCCCAGTCAGGTATTGAACTCATCGGCTCTGACTCCCGTATGGCAGATCTCGAAGTCATTGCCGCCGCAGTCGATGTCCTCGCTTCCTGCGGTACGGAATATACGCTGGAGCTCGGCAATGCCGCATTCTTCCGAGAACTGATGCAGCAGCTTCCTGCCGCTGACGATGTCAAAGAAACCATCCGCGGCTGTATCGAAGCCAAGAATTACCCCGCACTCAATGATATCCTCGACACGATCGGAGATTCCGATATCACAAAAGCACTGCGGATGCTTCCGCGGCTCTTCGGCGGCGAAGAAGTCTTCGCGAAAGCTGCGGCAATCTGTACCGGCGAACGCTTCCGCACAATCCTCGATGAGCTGAAATCCCTCTGGGCATCCGTCAGCCAGTTTGCCGGAAAAGATCGTGTCACAGTCGATCTCGGTATGGTTCACCGCACCGACTATTATACCGGCATGATTCTCCGCGGCTACCTTTCCGGCTACGGCGAAGAGGTTCTTTCCGGCGGACGCTATGATAATCTCATCGCTGAATTCGGATATGAAGTTCCCGCAACCGGATTCGCTGTCAACATTGATGCGGTCGTCAAAGTCCTCAGCAAGCAGAGAGATTCTGTACCCGCCGCACAGCAGCCCGTCAGCAATGTCCTCATCTGGGCGGCTAAAGGATCTGAGGCAAATGCCATCGAAGCGGCACAGTCCCTCCGCGCAAAAGGTCTTGTCGTTGAACACTCGCTCTCTGAAACCATCGAAGATGCAAAGAAATATGCCGCCGAACATGGCATTGCAAGTGTGCTGCCCATCGAAATCTCATAAGGATATAAGGAGAAAACTATGAGTCGTCCGTTACGTATTGCTCTGACAAAGGGCAGACTGGAAAAAGATACCGTCAAGCTTTTTGAAGCGCTTGGCTATGACTGTACGAATGTCCACGAAAAAGGACGCCGCCTCATCCTCCCCATCGGTGACGGCAGCATGGAGGTTGTCCTCGCAAAAGCCAATGATGTCATCACCTATGTCGAACATGGCGTTTGTGACCTGGGCGTTGTCGGAAAAGACACGATCCTCGAAATGCAGGGCAAGTTCTATGAGCTGATTGACCTTGGATTCGGACGCTGTAAGTTCGCACTCGCCGTCAAAAAGGGGACTGATTTTTACAGCGGCTTCGGCGTTAAGACCATTGCCACCAAATACCCCAATGTTACACGGAAATTTTTCGAGGGGAAGGGCATGGATGTCGATATCGTCAAAATCGAAGGCTCTGTCGAGCTTGCACCGCTGCTGGAACTCTCCGACGGCATTGTCGATATCGTCGAAACCGGCACCACACTCAAGGAAAACGGACTTGAGGTCTATGAGGATGTCTGTACGATTTCCGCTCGCCTCATCGCCAATACCGTCAGCATGAAGCTGCGTCAAAATGAAGTGGAAACACTGATTTCCAAAATCGAAGCCTATTTCCAAAACGAAACCTGAATTCTGAAACGGAGGAATCTATATGAAAATCATTCGCTGCAACGGTACGGATGAAGCACAGTTCTTCGCTTCCCTGCGCGAGCGCAATGCGGCACCGGATCCGAAGGTTGTCGAAACCGTAACCGAGATCCTTGAAAATGTACGGAAAAACGGTGACGCGGCAGTCAGAGCCTATACCGAAAAATTCGACGGAAAATGTCCCGAATGCTTCGAAGTCGATCCCGATACGATTGCGGACGCACTCGAAGCTGCCGATCCGACTTTTGTAAACGCACTCCTCAATGCCATCGAAAATATTGCCGATTTCCATAACCGTCAGAAAGAACAGGGCTTTGTCAATACCCGTGAGGACGGCGTCATTCTCGGTCAGCGGCTACGCGGTCTCGCACGCGTCGGTCTGTATGTTCCGGGCGGTACCGCTGCTTATCCGTCCTCTGTGCTGATGAACGCAATCCCCGCGAAAATTGCCGGCGTCAAAGAGCTGATTATGGTAACACCCCCGGGAAAGGATGGAAAACCCAATCCCGATATCCTCGTTGCCGCTTCGCTTTGCGGCGTGAACAGAGTCTTCCTGATGGGCGGCGCACAGGCTGTTGCTGCACTCGCTTACGGTACTGACTCCATTCCGCGCGTTGATAAAATCGTCGGCCCCGGCAACATCTTTGTTGCAACCGCAAAACGTCTCCTCTATGGAATTGTCGATATCGACATGGTTGCAGGCCCGAGCGAAATCCTTGTCATGGCTGATGATACCGCGAATCCGAAGTTCGTTGCCGCTGACCTCATGTCTCAGGCTGAACACGATATCCTCGCTTCCGCAATCCTTGTCACAACCTCCGAACGGGTTGCGAACGAAACGCTTGCGGAAATTGAACGTCAGTCTGCATTGCTCTCACGTAAGGATATGATCGGGAAATCCCTCGAAAATTATGGCGCAATTCTCATCTGTGATTCTCCTGCAGAAGCGGTTGCGCTCGCAAATGAAGTTGCCCCCGAACACCTGGAAGTGCTGATGGAGAATCCGCTCGAATATATCGGCAAGCTCGATAATGCCGGCTCCGTATTCCTCGGCGCATACGCTTCCGAACCGCTCGGCGATTACTATGCCGGTCCAAACCATGTTCTCCCGACCTCCGGTACCGCAAGATTCTTCTCCCCGCTCTCCGTTTATAGCTTTGTCAAGCGTTCCAGCTATATCTACTACACCGAACAGGCACTTCGTGACGCAAAGGACGATATCCTCTGTATCGCGAATAAGGAAGGTCTGACCGCACACGCAAACGCTATTGCTGTCAGATTCGAATAATCCCCCACACACACATACCATGGAAGCCTGAAAGGAGCAATTCCTATGAATTTACCCGAAAAACTGACGGCGCTGAAACCCTATGACCCGATTACCGGCAGCTATTCGGTACGGCTGGATGCCAACGAATCCTACTTTGATTTACCGAATGTGCTGAAATCGAAAATCGCCGATAAGCTCGAACAGATTGATTTTAACCGCTATCCCGCACCGCTTGCCGATGGCGCAGTCAACGCATTCGCCGGCTATTACGGAGTATCCCCCGACTGTGTGACCGCAGGCAACGGCTCGGATGAACTCATCGGTATCATCGAAAACTGCTTCCTCAAAAAAGGCGGAAAGCTTGTGACTGTGTCGCACGACTTCTCGATGTACGGATTCTATGCCGCACTTTCCGAGCTCGAAACGGTTGTTGTCCCGAAAAAGGACAATCTCCAGATCGACCTCGATGCACTGATTGCTGCGTGTCAGGACGCGGACGCGGTCATCTTCTCCAATCCCTGCAACCCCACCTCCCTCGGTATCACACGGTCAGATGTCAAGCGTTTACTGGAAAATGTGAATTGCCTTGTCATTCTCGACGAAGCATATATGGATTTCTGGGATGAGAGCGTGATCTCCTGGGTCAACGACTACGAAAACCTGATCGTACTGCGCACCTGTTCCAAGGCGGTCGGGCTTGCCGCAGTCCGTATGGGCTTTGCCGTTGCCAATCCGAAGCTGACTGCCCTGATGCGTGCCGCAAAATCCCCCTATAACTGCGACAGCATCAGCCAGATGATCGCAGAAACCGTCCTCTCGGAGCGTTCTCTGCTCGAATACTGCCGCGATGAAATGATCGTCCAGACCCAGCGTCTTTATACTGCGGTCAGCGATCTCGCCCGCAGATTCCCTGCACTCCTCGATACGGTCTATGCACCCCGCACAAACTTCATTTTTGTGAAAACTGCGTATGCAAAGGAGATTTATGAATCCCTCGCCAAACAGGGCATTGCAGTACGCTGTTTCCCGAACGGACTGCGGATTTGTGCCGGTACCCGCCGCGAACAGACGCTGCTGCTGACCGCACTCGAAAATATCCTGAAGCCGGAATAATATCCCGATTTTCACCCACAAGGAGGCAACTATGCGTACTGCAACTGTTTCCAGAAATACCAAAGAAACCCGTATCCAGGTCACTGTCACACTCGATGGAAAAGGTCAGAGCGATATCTCTACCGGTATCGGATTCTTTGACCATATGCTGACCGCACTCTCCCGCCATTCCGGAATCTCTATGCAGATTACCTGTGACGGAGATCTCGAGGTTGACGCCCATCATTCCGTCGAAGATACCGGTATTGTCCTCGGTCAGGCCCTCTCACAGGCACTTCGTGACAAAGCCGGAATCGAACGCTATGGAAGCGCGTATATCCCGATGGACGAAGCACTTTCCTTCTGTGCACTCGATCTCTCCAACCGCCCCTATCTCGTCTTTCAGGGCGGCTTTACCAATCAGATGATCGGAAGCTATGATACGTGTCTGACGGAGGAATTCTTCCGCGCACTCGCTGTGAATGCCGGTATCACCCTCCACCTCAATCTCTGCTACGGCACCAATGACCATCACAAATGTGAGGCACTCTTCAAGGCTTTCGCCCATGCGCTCAAAATGGCTGTCCGCGAAACAAAGGACGGTACGGTGCTCTCCACGAAAGGAGCTTTATAAATCATGATCGCTGTCATTGATTACGGCGCAGGCAACCTCTTTTCCGTCTGCAATGCGCTCCAATATCTCAATCTTCCCCATAAACTGACGAAGAATCCCGATGATCTCCGCGCCGCCGATGCACTCATTCTTCCCGGTGTCGGCGCCTTCCCTGCGGCAATGGAAATGCTGCAAAAAAGCGGTCTTACCGATACGATTCTGAGCTGTGCAAAACAAAAACCACTGCTCGGAATCTGTCTTGGAATGCAGATGCTGCTGGACGAAAGTGATGAAATCACCCCCTGTAAGGGACTGGGGCTGATTTCCGGCGAGGTCCACAGAATCCCATCTCCCCGTGTTACAATCCCCCATATGGGCTGGAACGAGCTCGAAATCCAACAGCCCGACTGTCCGCTGCTGCGCGGCATCGAAACTCCCATCTATACCTATTTCGTCCACTCCTTCCAGGGCTTTTGCAAGCCCGAAAATGTGGCTGCATATGCGGATTATGACGGGAAAATTCCCGCACTGATTACCGATGGAAAATTCATCTACGGTGCACAGTTCCATCCCGAAAAATCCGGCGAACAAGGTCTGCAAATGCTCAAGAATTTCGGAGGTCTGACAATATGATAATTCTTCCCGCGATTGATATTCATCAGGGGCAATGCGTCCGGCTGGTACAGGGCGACTATGCGACTGCATCCAAGGTCGCCGCAGATCCGCTCGAAACCGCAAAGAAATTTGAATCGGACGGTGCTTCCTGGATTCATATGGTCGATCTGGACGGCGCAAAGGAAGGAAGACCGGTCAATACCGATATCTATACGAATGTCGCAAAGCATACCAATCTCAAGGTTGAGGTCGGCGGTGGCATCCGCAGTCTCGATACCATTGCTGCTTATCTCGATATGGGCATTACACGCGTCATCCTAGGTTCTGCTGCACTCAAAAATCCAAAGCTCGTCAGCGATGCCGTCGAAAAATTCGGAAGCGAAAAAATCGTGGTCGGAATTGATGCAAAGAACGGACTTGTCGCAACCGAGGGCTGGCTCGAAACCTCTGATGTCAACTATATTACGCTCGCGAATCAGATGATTGCGGTCGGCGTAAAATACTTTATCTTCACCGATATCTCCAAAGATGGCACACTCTCCGGAATCAGTGCGGTTCAGCTTTCTACCCTCGCTTCCGCAACCAACGGAAAGTGCAGCATCATTGCAAGCGGCGGCGTCCATACCATGGATGATATCATCGCCTGTAAAAATCTCGGCCTTTACGGCACAATCTGTGGAAAATCCATCTATCAGGGTACGCTCAATCTCAAAGAAGCCATTGAATATGCAGAAAAAGACTGACCGCTTCCTGTGCTGTCAGCTTCTGTCATTCATCACATTATCCCTGTGATTCAGCGGGTGACGAACGAACACTTCCCGATCGCGTCCGCCACCGCTCCCATTTCTCACCAATGAAGGAGGATACGATGCTCGCAAAACGAATTATCCCTTGTCTGGATGTACGACATGGTAAGGTCGTAAAGGGTGTGAATTTCGAAGGGGTCAAGGATGTCGGAGATCCCGTTGCCTGCGCGGCGGAATATAACCGCCAGGGCGCAGATGAACTCGTATTTTATGATATTGTCGCTTCCCACGAGGGCCGCGGCACATTTCTGGATGTCGTCCGTGAAACCGCAAAACAGGTCTTTGTTCCGCTGACGGTCGGCGGCGGCATCTCTACCGTCGAGGATATGCGGGAAACACTCCGTGCCGGTGCCGATAAAATCAGCATCAATTCCAGTGCGGTAAAGAATCCTGCACTCATCTCCGAGGGTGCCGAAATTTTCGGATCTCAGTGTATTGTTGTCGGAATTGACGCAAAGCGTGACGGAAACGGCGGCTATACGGTCTTCGCCAACGGCGGCAGAATTGATATGCACGTCGATCTGCTCCAATGGGTTGCGGAGGTTCAGCGGCGCGGTGCCGGTGAAATCTGTCTCAATTCCATTGATACAGATGGTGTCCGCGGCGGATTTGACCTCGAAATGCTGAAAGCAGTCTGTGCGCGGGTTACAATTCCGGTCATTGCCAGCGGCGGCGCCGGTAAGCTTTCGGATTTTGCAACCGTTTTTGAGGAAACGAATGCGACCGCTGCACTCGCCGCCTCCCTCTTCCATTTCGGCGAACTGACCATTCCGCAGGTCAAGGCGGACTGCCGCAGCAAAGGTATTATCATGCGATAACAAAAACACCCTGAAAAGCACTCGGCTTTTCAGGGTGTTTTTTTGATTCGGTCAGAGGCTTCAGAGCTTTTTCCGAAGTATACATTGCTCGATTCTGTGATGCTTGACGCGTGTCAGCTCTGCGGTCAGCACATCCGTTTCGATTGTCATCGTTGCGCCGTCTCTCGGATATTCCACGGAATTTGCCAGCAGATAAGCGCCCAGCGTATCAAAGTGTGCGATCGGCAGCTCCAGCTCCATAGCTTCTGCAGCATCCGTCAGCGGCACGATGCCTGAACCGCGCCACTCATTTTCTCCGGTTTTTTCGATGCTGTCGGACATTTCATCGGGCTGCATCTGTTCGAAATCGCCGACCAGCTGTTCCAGAAGATCGGTAATGGTGATAATACCGCTGACGCCGCCGTACTCGTCAATGACAACCGCAAACTGGTCATTGCCGCTGACTTTCATCGTATCAAACAGTACATCCGCTTTCACGCTTTCATGCACAAAATACGGCTCATCCACCGCCTTCGCCATGACATTTTCACGGCTCTTATCCGCCAGCCGGTAATACTTCCGGATATCGAGAATGCCTACGATCTCATCTACATTTTCATGACAGACGGGAATTTTATGATGGCGGCAGCTATCAATCATTTCCGTCCATTCCGCGTCGCTGTCAGTATCATATAAGAAGCCGACATCGGTGCGGTGCGTACAGATCTGACCGACCTCGATATCATCGAATGCGAAAATATTCTTGATAATCCGATGGTCGTCCTTATCAATCGTTCCTTTTTCTGCACCGGCATCCGACATCATCAGGATTTCTTCCTCTGTCACATTCTCATCGTCTGCATTCGGATCAATCCCCAGCAGCCGGAGTACACCATTCGTCGATACATTCAAAAGCCATACAATCGGACGGAAAATTTTTGCGATCACAGTAATCATGCCGGACATCCCAAGCGCCATCGGTTCGGCTTTTTTCATTGCCAGACGCTTCGGAACCAGTTCGCCGAATACCAATGTAAAATAGGAAAGGATCAGCGTAATCAGTACAACCGAAACGCTTTTCAGCACATTTTCCGAAATCGGAATTCCGACCGCCAATGCGGCTTTTACCAGCGGTTCCGAAAAATTATCCGCCGCGAATGCAGAGCCGATAAAGCCCGAAAGCGTAATCGCAACCTGAATTGTCGCGAGGAATTTCGATGGCTCACTTGTCAGCCGCTTGAGCCGTATCGCACGCTTATCCCCCTCTGCGGAGAGCTTATCAAGCTTTGCATCATTGATGGAAATAATCGCGATCTCCGCACACGCGAATACCGCATTGCAAAAAATCAGAACTACCTGTAATAATAATTGCCAGATCATGAGTTTCCTCCATATACATAATACCCTATTATTATACTCCTCCTGACCGCACTTGTCAAGTGATATACACCGGATTCACAGCATAAAAACGACAGGGCTGTTTGAAAATTCTGCCGGATAGTGCTTGGTATTTTTCGTGAAATATGGTATGATAGAAAAAAGGAGGTATGCTATTTGAAAATCGCATTTTTTGACGCAAAACCATATGATATCGAATCCTTCGAGGCCACCGCTTCCGCACAGCAGAACCTTACGGTCAAATTCTATGAAACAAAGCTGACGGAGGACACGGCAAGCCTTGCAGACGGCTGTGACGCGGTATGTATCTTCGTGAATGATACCGCGAATGCGGCAGTCATCGAAAAACTCCATCAGCTCGGTGTGAAAATCATTCTGCTGCGGTGTGCGGGATATAATAATGTAGACCTGAAAGCCTGCTACGGGAAAATCCATGTCTTTCATGTTCCGGCATATTCCCCCTATGCGGTCGCCGAACACGCAATGGCATTGCTGCTGACCTCGATTCGCCGCATCCATAAAGCCTATAACCGTACCCGTGAATTCAATTTTCCCTGAGCGGTCTGAAGGGATTTGACCTCCACGGAAAAACAATTGGCATCATCGGTACCGGCAAAATCGGAAGAATCTTTATGGATATCTGCAAAGGCTTCGGAATGCAGATCCTCGCCTACGATAAATTCCCCGTTCCGGACAGCAATATTGCATATGTATCGCTGGATGAATTGTTCCAAAACAGCGATATCATCTCCCTCCATTGTCCCCTCACGCCCGAAACCCATCACCTCATAAACCATGAGACACTCCAGAAAGTGAAAAAGGGTGTTGTGCTCATTAACACCTCACGCGGTGCACTGATTGACGCGGAAGCACTCCTCGATGGTATCAAATCCCGTATTGTCGGTGCCGCTTGTCTGGATGTCTACGAGGAGGAAGCGGATGTCTTCTTTGAGGACTTCTCCGGACATATTGTTGCGGATGATATTCTCGCGCGCCTGATTTCGATGCCGAACGTCATCGTCACCTCCCATCAGGCATTCCTTACCAAAGAAGCACTCGCGAATATTGCCGATACCACACTCTCCAATCTCCGGAACTTTACCGAAAACGGCTGGTGTGAAAATGAGCTTTGCTACCGCTGCGGCAATATCGAACACTGCCGCAAGGAACGAAAACAAAAATGCTTCTGAATACGGCATTCCGTATCCGTCAGACGGCCATATGGAAATATTACAAAGTCACTTTCGATATTGTATCAAAAGTGACTTTGTGTCTACTTATGGCATTGACTTTACGAGAACGCTTCGTTCGCATCAAACGAATGATAAATACGTAGTTTCTGAATAGATATCATTTGAGACATTTCATGTCCCATTGCCTCAAACGGGGACATTGCTCGCTTTGTGTCCTGTACTTTTGAACGGATTTAAGATACAATGTGATTCAAGGAGGTTAGAAAATTATGGATCAAATTAAAATCGGAGAATTCCTGAAAACGCTCCGGAAGGAGAAAGCGCTTACGCAGGAACAGCTGGCAGAACAGTTTCATGTATCCCGACGTTCGGTATCCAGGTGGGAAACCGGAAGCAATATGCCCGATTTGAGCATTCTTGTAGCGCTGGCAGAATTTTATGAGGTTGATATCAAAGAAATTATTGATGGAACAAGAAAAAACGAAATGATGAATGAAGAAGAAGTGGAAGAGGTCGCTTTTAAGATGGCAGACTATGCGCTCGAACAAAAAAGCAGGCTTTTAATCTGGGTAAGACGGATTAGTCTGATAGGCGTGGTTCTGATGACCATTGTTCTGGGTTTGCAAACTTTTCATTACGAACCCGGAATTGGGACGTTTTTATGTTATATATTTTCTGTTCTTGCATTTGTTGTGATGGTGATATTATCGCTTTATACCAATGGGTTACTGGAAGAAAATACGAAACGAAAGAAACTTGTAAACGTCTGCAAAGTATTCGTGCTGGCCATCGGAGTATGTGTACTTTCATTTATAATGAAGGTTATGCTGGCTCTTGTGGCGGTTCTGTTTATCGAATGCACGCCGTTTAAACATCAAGAAGGGATAGAAAATTATGATAAAGCCAAGATATTAGAACAGTATCGCAGTGATCTCAGTGAGCTGTACATATTTCCTGACGATACAACGAATATGCTTGAACCTACATTTGTATCCAGCTTAAAAACGGGATTTTTTGATACGGACGGATATATCATTTTACATGGAACATATCGTGAAGAAGATTACGAAGCGGAAGTACAGCGGCTTTCTTCCATCGAATATACGCTATCTACGCCGGAGGAGCGTATCACGACAAGAATTCAATATGATGAGGAAAGTTATGCGCTGCCGGCATATGTTGCAATAGACGGTTATGATTATGAGTATGAATATGCGCTGCTCGACGAGAAAAATCATACGGTAACATATATTCTTCTTAGCTATCCGAAATATGTTGATTTGCGCGAATATGAGGAATACCTGAAGTTGGATAGGGACGAATACAAGTTAAAAGATTCGCTGCATCAGTTTTCTATCTATGAAAGCGCTGATGCTTCCCAAGATTGACTGAGCGCATACAATGGATCCGTGAGATTCAAGAATACCCCGTGAAGAATAGATCGGTACTCATAAAGAAGTTTTCCAAAAACTAATATGAAAGACCTATACAGCGGCTATAAGCAAAACAGGAAGGACTTCATTTCGAGGTCTCTTCCTGTTTGTTTTTTAGCACATAATTCAGAACAACATATCATTACAGTTGAACCTGCATAATATCCTTTTGTTAGAAGAATATTATATTGAGTTGCAACAAAATTTATTCTTCTGCTGCTTTCTTTAATGAATTATAGATTTCTTCCGTAAAAATACCGAGGACTTCACGCTTGATTTCCTCGTCATTGAGCAGCAGAGAGAAAAAGTCTTGATTCTGCTCCAGTCCTTCGATCAGTGCATCGTCAATATCATCAAAATAGGAAAATTCAAAGTCCTTGACCGTGTTATTCTTTGCACTTGCTTTCAGCTTATCGGACTTCATAAGAATGTCTCTGATTTGGAGCATCGCCTTTACCGCAACATCGCTGTCATAGGATTTGCCTGTCCGTGCATTGATCGCTGCGATGATCTCCGAGAGCCTTTCTTCCTTTGCAGGAGTAAGACCGAATGTTTCAGCAGAGGGTAGCTTCACAACTGGCTTTGCAACAATATCTGATTCTGTATGTTCGTCCTGTTTCTTCTGCACGAACTATGTCGCTCTGATCTTGCCGTCAAGGTTGAAGCCTGGACCTGGGTGTTTGATATTGATGTGAGAAAGCAGAAGAATGATGTAGTTGTATTTCTTGTGAAGCTCTGTATCCTCAAAGCTGGATACTTGGATCATAAACTCATAAAAACGCACGAAATGACGGAGGTCAACCACGATCTCACGCTGTTTTTCGATACTGTAATGCTCTATCAGTTTTTGCGACTTATCAAGGCAGAAGTTGATCTTTTTCTTGTCGGCAGACTGCACCTTCTCCTTGTAAAGTATCTCGTTGACCTTATCCACATCATCGGGATCAATGATCGCATAAGCGTCTATCTGTGCTTCAAGGTCATAGATCGCAGTGGGAGTAACAGAATTTGAGAGCAGCGTAGTGGTATAATACGGAGCAAATGCCCCTACAATATCCTCATAGCTGTTGACAAAATCGAGGATAAAGGTCTTTTTCTCAAAGGGAGGACAAATTCTATTCAAACGGGAAAGTGTCTGTACCGCATTGACACCCCTGAGCTTCTTCATGATATACATAGCACAGAGCTTCGGCTGGTCAAAGCCTGTCTGATACTTGTTTGCGACCAAAAGCACCTGATAATCGTCCTTGTCGAACTCTTTGGTGAGCTGATCTTCGGGAATACCGTTGATACCGGGCTCTGTGTATTCCGTATCATCATCAGGGAGCTTCACCTTGCCGGAGAACGCAACAAGCGCACGAATGCCCTTGTATCCCTTTTTAGAGCAATAGTCTTCAAAAGCCCTACAATACTTGACGGCTGCCTGTCTTGAAGCTGTAATGACCATTGCCTTTGCTTGCCCGCCAAGTTCCTGCATAACAGTTGTGCGGAAATGCTCTACGATGACCTCGATACGCTGGGCAATGTTCGTTTCGTGCAGCTCAACGAACCGAGCAATCTGCCGTTTTGCACTTGCAGTCTGCATCTTCGGATCTTCTTCAATTTCCTTGTTGATCTGATAGAAGGTCTTGTAGGTGGTGTAATTCTGCAATACATCGAGGATAAAGCCCTCCTCAATAGCCTGCTTCATCGAATACACATGGAATGCTTCACGCTGTCCGTTTTGATTAATCGTGCCGAAAAGCTGTAAGGTAGTCGGCTTCGGAGTTGCTGTGAAAGCGAACATCGAAACATTCTGCTGTTTGCCGTTTCTTGCAAGCTCTGCGGCGATCTCGTCCTCCATATCCTGATACAGCTCATCACCCATACCGAGGGACTGTGTGATCGCTGCCATATCCTTGCCTGCCGTAGAAGAATGTGCTTCGTCGATAATGACCGCAAAGCGCTTATTCTTCATGCCCTGAACGCTGTCCACGATATACGGGAACTTCTGGATCGTTGTTGCAATGATCTTCGTATTGCCGTTGAGGGCAATAGCGAGATCAGCAGAATTACACTTTTCGTCCATCACACGAATCAGTCCGGACTTATGCTCCATCCCCATGATCGCTTTTTGAAGCTGTCGGTCAACAACCACTCTGTCGGTCATGATGATAACATTATCGAAAATGATCTTGTTGTCGGCATCGTGGAGTGTCGCAAGGCGATATGCAAGCCAAGCGATCGTATTAGTCTTGCCGGAACCTGCGCTGTGCTGTATCAGATAGTTGAGCGAGGTGCGGTTTTCCTCTACATCGGCAAGGAGCTTGCGGACAGCATCGAGCTGATGATAACGGGGAAATATAATGCTCTCCTTGACCTCGACCTTGCCTGTCTTTTCATTCTCTTTCTCAGAGGTCTGAATGAAAATGAATTTGGAGATCAGGTCAAGGATAGTATCTTTTGTGAGAATATCGTCCCACATATAATGAACTGGATAATCGTCCTCACAGGGAGCATTTCCTGCACCTGCATTAATACCCTTTCCATTGCCTTGGTTGAACGGCAGGAAAAAGGTCTTTTCACCGTCGAGCTTCGTTGTCATATAGACTTCGTGCAAGTCCATAGCGAAATTGACAAGTACGCCTGCTTTGAACAGGAACAACCTTGAATTAGGATCGCGCTCCATACGATACTGATAGATTGCATCATCCGCAGATTGACCTGCAAAATTACATTTCAGCTCCATCGAGATAATTGCAAAGCCATTGAGGAAGATAACAACATCAATTCGCTCTTTATCATTCGCCCACACTTCTTCCATGACAGTAAAGCGGTTCATTTCATATTTCCGCATCAGGTCTTTATTGAAAGTGGTCGCAGGCTTTGTGAACATCAGCTCCAGCTTATGCCCCGACAGTTCGACACCGTGACGGAGGACTTCAAGCAAGCTGCCCCTTTTCTTCGTACACTCCGCATTGATGAATGAAACAATGGTATCTTCGAGCCTGTCCTTATGTATCTTGCGTAGCTTCTCCATGGTCTCCGGCTGGGTATCATTCAGAAAGCCAAACAGCATTTCACGGTCGATCGCAAAACGGCGGTCAAAGTCTGTTGCTTTTCTGATCGTGTAGCCGTTTTGGTCACGGAGTATACCGAGCAGTTCAGCCTGGTATTGTTTTTCGGTCAATATATTGTTCATGCCTGCACCTCTTTCTTACCCGTCACATACTCAAAAATGAGTGACTTCTTGTATTCCTCGATGGTTGCGATCTGTTGTTTCTTTTCGGCAATTATGCTGTCGATCTCTGCACACTTGCTGTCAAGATAGTCAGCGATCTGCTGTTGTTCTCTTAAATTAGGATAGGGTACATTTATTAGTTTAAATTCCGACGAATATGTTCTCCATCGCATCATCATTATACCACGTCCATATTTATAGCATTCTCCTGCAATTCCAGAGGTTCTAAATACATAATGAAAATAGTGAGGTACAACTTTTGATAAATCAGGCACATATACATCATAGGCAGGACTTGTTACACCTTCATAATTGGATATTCCTATTGCACCCATCCAAGCTAAAATAATGTTTACAACTATATCATTCTTTTTAACAATATTATATCCATCTACAGTAACTGCTTTATTTCCTCTTTCTTCATGTTCACCATGCGGAAAAACTCCAATATCAGTATATAATGAAAGTAACTGAACTTGTTCCATTGGCAAATAATTCTTTTCGTTTCTTAAATGAAATAAACGTCCTATTCTCATTATCTTCCAATGATCAGGAATCATTCCTATCCATTCATCACCGCTATCCCTCATCTCCACATCAGGATCAAGCCCCTTTGTGACCGCTTCGGTTATGACGGAGCGTTTGTATTCTTCAAGGGTTTCGATTTGGGATTGGATGTCGGAGATGAGGGAATTAAATGCCGAGCATCTTTCATCAAGAAAAAAAGCTATTCTTTCTTGTTCACACTTATCTGGATACGGTAACTTACAATTAGAAAAGCTATTTGCAGAGATTTCTTTAAATGTTGTTCCAGAGCCTAACAATTCAAAGTGTTCTGTGCCAATACTCATTACATAATAGAAATAATCATTACAAGTATCTGCTTTTGAAACACACGATAAACAACCTTGATTGGTACATAAAACTTCGGTGTTTATCGCAACAGTACCGATTGGCGCACGTTTTGAAAAGATAATGCTTCCTTTTGGTATCATACTTGTCGAACAGGTATTAAAACCTTGTTGTGAAATATTCCTCTTTCCTCCCGCAACATACTTATCCTTTGTTTTGTAGTCGGCAGGTGTTATCCATAGTATATCGCCATCCCAATTATCTGTATCAGGAGTAGGAGTTGCACCTGACAGAACGGTGAAGAGATTCTTTATTTGTATTGTTTTCCAAGATGTAGGAATTTCACTAACCCACTCAATCCCACTATCCTTCATTTTATGCATTGCTGTTCACCTTTCTGCGTTTCTTTACATATCGCATGATAGAGATTGAAATCGCGCTGAGAATAATAGCTGCTGCAATACCGCCGATAATCATCAGCGACAACTGCCAGTTATTGATTACAATGATTGCCAAGCGAGCAATAGCCCAAAGGATAACGAAAACAACAAAACGAATTGTCCAGTGTGCGGCACTGCCTGCATTACCTCTGAGGCCAAGCTTTCCGACTGCTGAATAGGCAACAACAAAAGCAATTGATCCAAGAATTGCCATAATAACCCATTCATATAGAGGGTTGATAGGCAGACCAAGCGGATGGGTTACAAACTCAAAGATAATAGAAAAAATGCCTCCCATTATTAAACTCCTTTCGTTAGCCAAACAGCCGTGCAATACGCTCACTCACCGATTTCTCCAGTGCAAGGAACTGCTGTTCCAGCTCCTCCGAGGGCTTCGGCTGCTGATACTTGTAGAAATATCTTGTAAACGGAATCTCCGCACCCGTTTTGACCACGGGCGACTTTTTGCTCAGATCTTCCTCAAAGAACCACTGTGCATCGGGAACATGGGGAAGTACCTCACGAGCCATATAGTCCTCGATGCTATCGTCAAACTTGACAATCTCTGTGTCCTTTGTTTCCTTATCATATATGATGTTGCCTTTCTTATCGCGCTGAATTTCAGCGGACTTGTCCATGACCGAAAGGCCGTCAGCGATCTTGTCAAGGAGTTTCTTGTCCGTTATTACCGTGCTAAGCATCTTAGTCAGTACGGGCATGAACTCCGCAGGGGATAAATATACCTTATCATCATCGGCACATCTCAGCAGTTCGATGATAGCTTCGTAAACAGGCTTGTTGTTATGATAGCTTTCGAGCTTTTTGACCTCTTTGCCCGTCAGCTCCTCAGCGTTTTCAAGCTCTGCTACCTTAGCAGGATCATACAGCGAGGACAACGAACCCTTTGACAGCATTGCCTGAATACGTTCCTCAGTCACCGCATAGCTTCTCTGCAACGGCTGCATGACCGTATACTCACGATAGATAAACTCCGTATTCGGATAGATCTTGCAAAGCTCATTCTCTGTGAAGTCAGCATACAGCTTCGTGATAGTAGAACGGTCTTCGGGGCTGATCTCGTTTTTCTTGTTGCCGAGAGCCTTTCTGAGCTTGTGGAAGATAGAGCCAGCATCAATAAGCTGAATTTTGCCTTTGCGCTCCTCACGCTTATTCTTTGACAGCACCCAAATGTATGTAGCGATACCTGTGTTGTAGAAAAGATCAGTGGGGAGCGCGATAATTGCTTCGATCAGGTCATTTTCAAGCAGCCACCGTCTGATTTGACTCTCTCCCGAAGATGTACCGCCCGAAAACAGCGGTGAGCCGTTCTCGATGATTGCAGCACGACCGAGGGCATCGTCCATTTTATTCACAGCCGACTGAATGAAAAGCAACTGCATATCGCCTGAACCTGGCAGTCCTGCACCGAAACGACCGTCAAAGCCCTTCTGGTTTTCTTCTTTAACTGCCTGTTCTACACCCTCAGCGGCATCTTTACCGCCCCACGGAGTTCCGAACGGCGGATTTTCGATCACGAAACGCATCTGTCTGTCAGGGAAACAGTCAGCCTTCATAGTATCCTGCATACGGATATTCTCGGCATTCTGCCCCTTGATAAGCATTTCCGCCACACACATCGCATAGGACTCAGGATTGATCTCCTGCCCGAACAGACGGATATTCGCCGTCGGGTTATACCTGTGTATGAAATTGTAGGAAGTAGAAAGCATACCGCCAGTTCCTGCTGCTTGGTCGAGTATGGTGATCTCCTTGTGGTCATCGAAAATATCATCACAGCCCTCTGCAAGCAGAATGTTTACCATGAGCTTGATAATATCTCTGCCCGTGTAGTGATCGCCAGCCTCGGCATTTTCAGAGAACCTACGGATCAAGTCCTCAAAGATATAGCCCATCTTTACATTGTCAATAGTCTTAGGATCAAGATCAAGCTCCGAGAAAGCCTTTACCACCGACAGCAGACGGTTGTTCTTATCCATCTTGTCGATCTGCTTGTCAAAGTCAAGGCTCTTGATGATGTCCTGCACATTGGCAGAAAAGCCCTCGATGTAGTTTCTGAAATTCGCCGCAAGGTGGTCGGGATCATTGACAAGCTCTGCAAGGGTGTACTCGCTCGTATTGAAGAATTGATACCCCGACACACGGCACATCGCCTTTGCAGGATACGCAGGATTTTTCTTGTACTGCTCCACGACAGCCTGCTTCGTAGCTTCCAATGCGCACTCAAAGCGGCGGATAATGACCATAGGAATGATAACATCCTTGTATTTATCGCTCTGATATGTACCTCTCAGCTTATTTGCGATAGACCAAATGAAGCCCACCTCGGTGGAAACATCTACGGGAGCATCGTCCCACATGACATCTATTTTCTTATCAATCATTGTAAAACTCCTTTATATCAAATGGCGGTTTAACTCCTTTAGGAGAAACTATCTTGATCTGATCTCCAAGCTGATATATCCAGCCCCAGAATGTTGGACTTATCTGTACCGTAACTTTTATTTTAAGCCAGCCTTTATCAGCGTGTCTGACCTCAATATTCTCTCCGAACTTATCATAGATAACGCCGAGCTTATCTGGCGCAAACTCCATCGTTACAAGTCCAGCTTCACCGTTATACATCTTAAATACCTGTTCTGTATAAGTTTCTGTCTTTCTTTTCTTGATAAGAGCTTCTTCACAGATAGGTTCTTCTTCGACCTCAACAGTATCCATACGGTCAACTCTGTAATTCACCGCATTCTGATACTTCTGACTGTATGCAACGAGATAATAGTTGTCTTCGCTGAATACAAGAGCAACAGGATCAGTGATGTATCGTTTCTTTTCTTTACGATAGACACGATTCCTCTTTTCGTCTAAATCAAAGTAGTAGAAACTCACTTGTTTTTTCTTCCTGATAGCAAGTTCTATCTGTTCGATATTCTCATAAATATCTTGGTTAGAGTGCTTGTGGTTATTGAAAAAGATAATATTATCCCTGACGATCTCAGAACGACGTACTCCTGCATAAGAAAGGAGCTTTTCAACCAGATCGGCAGTCTTGTCTGCCGGAATAAAGTTAGCAGCCTGAACAGCATCAATAAGAGTTTTTACCTCAGCAAGAGAGAACGATACCTCGTTCATATAGTAAGCATTCTCACGTCCAAGTTCTGTTTTAACAATATTTGCACCGCTTTCAATCAGCATATCCATATCTTTATAAAGTGTTCTACGTTCGCAGGAAATATGGATACTATTAAGGTAGCTTATGATCTGACTGGTAGATACTGGCTTTCCTTCGGTCGATTCCGCCCGTAAAAACTCCATTATCCTGAGCAGCTTTATCTTCTGATTATTTTCAGCCATTGTCCTTGCTCCTAACTTACAATATCTTACTGTGTATTATATCACTACTTATGTGGTTTGTCAATATGTTAAAGTCATTTTTTTATGACATATAAATCTATAAATAGTGACATAGAGTGGTTGCTTGTATATTGTATTTTTCTTTGCTCTAAAGTGCTATAATAAATAGAACAAGGCTCTCAGAACCACTCTGAGAACCTTGTTTCATATATAAGAATAACGGTAACCATATCCGAAAGCCGCTATGAGCCTTTTTCGTTCGTCTGAGAGCATACCGCCCGTTTCCGTAAGAAAAGCTGTCCCAATTCAGCATCGACCTTGACTGCAAATCTGTTCTGGAAGTGCAGCTCCTCCACGATAATAACCACAGTATTATCAGGAGCCTTTCTGAGCGAACCGACAAAGGTTATCTGTCCGCCCTTTGAGTAGAGAAAACTCACTGACTTTGCGTTATCTTTGAATGCGAGACAAGTGAATATATCGTCTCGGTCGTTTCAATGCCATTGCGTTTTGGCTGGTCTACTGCGATACTGAATTTGCAGTAGCTGTAATCCTGCTCAGTTACAACGTTCAAATCGGTAGTGATGCGTCCTGTCATCATTATTTTGTTCAGCATAGTCTTCTCCTTTCAATCCTCGTCGCTACATTCATCAAGTCCATGTATGAGCTGAATATATACGCACTCTGCACGTTCATGTTCCTCGCCGTCCGTGGACATCATTATTTCAAGGAAATATGCTTTTGCTTCTTCATAGTCGGTCCAGACCTCACGTTTGCCGTTGCATACAGTAGTGACCTTGCGTGTTCTCGGCATTGACAATTCAGGTGTTTTCAACATAGCTGTTCCCTCCAAAAGATTTATTGTGAATCCATTATAGCGGATAATTCTTCCGGAGTCCAGCTCTGCGGAATAATTGTAACCATTCTTGTGAAGTGCGCAGCAATTTCAAAAGCCATTCCAGTTCATAGCGCACATTTATATTTCATCGCCGTCGGGAATTATCCTGACGGCGATTTCCATATTCCGCTCAATGCTTCAAATGAGCAACCTTCGTTTGCAGAAACAGTAGAGGACGCCAGAGCTTATCTCCAAGCTCCTCGATCTCATCAATATCTTCCTTGTAAACCTTGTTCGTGACATTTGCACGGTGGGCAATTTGGTTGATATTGTTGGCGATATTATTCGCAAGTACAGTGAGCCGTTTTAGCTCGTTCTCGTCGATATGGACGATGTAACCCTCGAAGATCATGGCTCTCACAAATGTACTGAGACTGCTCATACCGCTGTTCTCAAACTTCTTCTTGATAGCCGCCATTTCTTCGGGGCTGACACGGACTTTCAGATACATTGTACGCTTCTTTTCATCTTTCATTTTTCTATTTTTCCTTTCTCTGTTTTTATGATTTCGGGGTCGTAGGGGCAGCGCCCTCTGCCAAGCTTTGTATTATGTGGGTTCGCTCTCGGCGCGCCCACATGATACCGTGCTTGCTACTCTTGCTACTCTTGTTTCGCCCCTCAGAGGCGAATGTCATTTCCGAGCCTTTCGGCTCGGTCTTTTTTCTCGATTTCGAGAATTGGAGCTGTGCGACTTTCTATGTTTCGTCGCTCCCCATAATCAATATAGCGCGCAATTCGGTTTACGTCAATAACTATTTTCAAATTTATCAGAATCGCAGAAATTTGATTC
>JAFXIC010000018.1 GCA_017533485.1 Oscillospiraceae bacterium | reverse complement strand
GAATCAAATTTCTGCGATTCTGATAAATTTGAAAATAGTTATTGACGTAAACCGAATTGCGCGCTATATTGATTATGGGGAGCGACGAAACATAGAAAGTCGCACAGCTCCAATTCTCGGAATCGAGAAAAAAGACCGAGCTGAAATGCTCGGAAATGACATTCGCCCCACAGGGACGAAACTCTACCAGCAAGCACGGTATCATGTGGGCGCGCCGAGAGCGAACCCACATAATACAAAGCTTGGCAGAGGGACACCCCTACGACCCCGAATTGAGAAAAATAGAAAAGGAGATATTTACAGAATGAAAGATGAAAAGAAGCGTACCCTGTACCTGAAAGTCCGTGTCAGCCCAGAAGAAATGACGGCTATCAAGAAGAAGTTTGAGAACAGCGGCATGAGCAATCTCAGCGAATTTGTGAGAGCTATGATCGTTGAGGGATACATCGTGCAGATCAACGAAAATGAACTGAAAGAAATTCACCGTATTGCCAATAACGTTGCGAACAATATCAACCAGATTGCTCACCGTGCCAATGTCACGAACAAGGTTTACAAGGAAGACATCGAGGAAGTCGAGAGTCTTGCCGGTCAGATCATCGACCCTCTGCTTTTTCTGCAAACGAAGGTCTTGCAGTTGAAGCATTGAAAAAATGCTATTCGTCTTATCCAGTAATTGCAATGATTGAATTATTATCAGAATTATGGTATAATACCTTTGTATGATAGTATTTCAGTGTGGAGGAATTATAATGATTTGCAGATTGTGTGGGAAAAGTTTCCTAATATCAGAAATGAGTGAAGAACACTATCCTGCTCATAGTGTAGGTAATGACGATATAGTAAAACTTGATCTTGTTAAAATGATAGATAGTATAAAGTCGAGCGAAATAAGCAACAGAGTAAAAAGTGGTGAAAAACTTGAAAATGTTATAGATGATGTTTTTGATAATCAGCTTTCTGAAACGCTGTATCCCAGAGGTAGAACGGCGAGAACTCTTTGCAGGAATTGTAATACTTTCTTAGGAAAATATGATGAAGCGTATTTGAAATTTTTTAATTCAGATGGTGATCCTCGAAGCATAAAAGGTTTTCAGCCTATAACAAAACTCCAAATAATCAAATCTATTTTTGGGAAATTTTTATCTATCCCTGAAGCACTGGAAGAAGATTTTGATTTCGTCAATTTTGTAAAAGATGAAGAACAAACTGAATATACTGGCATTTGGAACATCTACTTTGTCACACGAGATTTTTCATCTGATATTTTGGGCTTAAAAGATATAGGTACTGGTAAAGCTGTTTTTGAAGAGGGTGTTGTATATGAATTATCAGATGATAAGTTCATTTATAATCTATTGAATTTCCCCAAGCATCCTTGCTTTGAAATGACGAATTTATTTGACATACTTAAAAAGAACTACATAGTAGTTAAGGGTACTGGAGCAAACAGAGGTTATCACTCTCAGATACTACTTTCAAGATTATTTCAAACGATGAACGAATCGGATGATAAATAGTTGCATAATTCATTGTTATGCTATAAGCGCTATGCACTGAGGGAAAAACATTTATGCTGCGCACTGCACAAGAATTATTACAATAATTCCGATATGTTGGACTACGGAAATGTTGCGGAGTATAATATAGCTACAATACATTTTCGGAGGTGCTGTTATGTTGAAAATTCCTGAGCTGGCAATGCCGAGAACACGCAAGGTCACGACTGTCTGCAACGGCAAACGTGAGGTCTGGACGGACTACGAACAGGCAAAGGCATATTTCCTTGAACTTATGATGACTACTGAGGGTGAGGAGCGTGACCGAGCAGAGTGCGTATACATTCAGCTACTTCATGGGCTTGACGAGTGCAGTGATGAGGATGAATAAGCAATACGTCTTATGGGCAGAAGTACAGGCTGGCAGAAAAGTAAATAAGCCAAAACTCCGCAGTATATGAAAAACTGCGGAGTTTTCTTTATTTTGGGAAACATACCGTGATCGTAGTTCCGATGTTTTCTTTGCTTTCAAGTGTGATCTGTGCTTTATGATACATAGCACCGTGCTTTACGATGGATAATCCAAGTCCCGTTCCGCCAATAGATTTTGACCTTGCCTTATCTACACGGTAGAACCTTTCAAATACTCTGTCCTGCTGCTGAGCAGGTATTCCTATACCCGTATCCGTAACAGAAACGATCACGCTTTTTTCATTGTTTATAACTGAAACAGTGACCTCTCCGTTTTCCTTATTATACTTGATTGCATTGTCACAGAGATTAAATATGATCTCATCAAGAATCTTTCTTACGCCCATTATTTCAGCTTTTTTCCCGTTTACAGCAAAATGCATCTTCTTCTCATGTGCCTGTGCGGACAGCCTTGCTGCTATCTCAAGAGATAATGTATACAGATCAACTTCTTCTTTTTCATATGATATCGTACCTTCATCAAGTTCCGATATTTTTATAATATCAGAAACAAGCGTGATAAGTCTCTGTGCTTCATCATATATAGAATTACTGAAATCTATAACAGTTGCTTCGTCCGTTCCGCCTGATCTCATAATCTCTGCAAATCCCGAAATAGATGTCAATGGAGTCTTTAGCTCATGCGAGACATTTGATGTGAATTCACGCCTTAACTGCTCACGTTTGCTGATTTCAGTAATATCAATTATGATGATTACTGCACCAATAATATTGCCGTCAGCATCATATACAGGATTTGAAATAATACTGTAACAACGATCTCCGGATGCCATTTCAGCCTGAGAATGTTCACCTTCAAGAGATTTGTGGATTGCTTCCCGAAAGACTTCGCTTCGGCTTAATTTCAATATATTATCGGGAGTTTCAACTTCAGCACCGAGAAGTTTGAGTGCAGACTGATTATATGTCAGTATTTTTAGCTGCTCGTTGATAACTATAAAGCCTTCGCTCATATTATCTGTAATGATTCTGAACTCTTCCTGTTTCTGCTGAGTTTCTTTCAACTGTTGCTCGATAGTTTTTTTCTGATATGATATTCTCCTCAGAAGTGGAGTCAATTCTTCGTAGGTATCGTTGTCCTGTGGATTATCAAGATCAAGTTTGTTTATCGGATCAACAATTCTTTTTGAAACTCTTAATGCCAGCACTAATGACAGGACTACTGTAACAATTATCAATATAGCTATCGGATGACTCATTAACAGCAGTATGGCTAAAAGCGTATATTGTTCGGTTGACACTCTGATAATATCACCGTTTTCAAGCTTCTGAGCGTAATAAACGGTTTTTTCGGTCATGGTAGCAGAATATCTTACGCTGTGTCCGGTTCCTGATGCGGCTGCTTCTTTTATTTCCTCTCTGTCAGCATGATTTTCTAATTCGTTGATATCAGCCTGAGTATCTGCAAGTACTGTTCCGTCGGCTGATATCAATGAAACACGATCGTTGTCCTTTGTTAGCTTTTCAAAATAATCTATTCCTTCTTTTTCTACCGCAGCAGCAACAAAAGATGCCTCCATCTTCAATTGTTTCTCAAGCTGTGCGGTAAACACTTCCTGTAATATCCCTAATATAATAATAAGACAGGTCAGTAATACTATCATGGCAGTTAGAATATTTGAGCGAAATATCTTTTTAACCAATATTGTCACCTCCAATTTTATATCCAACATTTTTTACGGTCCGGATATACTGTCCCGCCTCTGCGAGCTTTGCCCTGAGATTTCGGATATGCACATCAAGAGTTCTGGATTCACCGTAGTAATCCTGCCATACCTTTGCAAATAATTCTTCACGGCTGACTACATTTCCATTGGCACTTAGCAGAATGGAAAGTATGGAAAACTCCTTGAAGGAAAGCGTGACCTCACTGCCGTCAACAAAAACAGTATGTTTTTTTATGCTGACCGATAAACAGCCTATATTGAATTCTTCTTTGTCTTGAAAATTCATTTGTCGGGTTCTTCTCAGTACAGCTTTAATTCTTGATATAAGTTCAGTCATACCGAACGGTTTTGAAATGTAATCATCTGCTCCCATATCAAGTCCAGTGACTTTGTCATACTCACTGTCTTTCGCAGTCAGCATGATTATGGGGAGCATTTCATTTGTTTTCCGCAAACTTTTCAGAATTGACAGACCGTCTTCCTCGGGCAGCATGATGTCCAAAAGAATAAGATCGGGCTGTTCAGTTGGTAAAGCCTTGCGCAGTTCACTCGGACGTGAGAAATCCTTAACAGAGTAGCCTTCTTTTTTAAGGGCATAGCAGACAAGCTTTCTTATATTGTCATCATCTTCTACTATATATATTTTATCCATCTTTTTCGCCTCATCAGTATCGTTCATTATGCTTTCCTGTTACCGCAAAGATCACCCATTCGGCTATATTCTCGGAATGATCGCCTATCCTTTCAAAATACTTTGCGATCATGAGAAGATCGAGAAGACATTCGGCGTTATTGCTTTCGGCACTGACGATACTCATGATCTCAGATTTCACTTTATCGAAAAGAGCGTCAACGGTGTCGTCCATCCTGATGACCGAATCTGCAATTGAAATATCCTTCTTCACAAATGAATCAATGCTGTTTGTCACCATTCTTACCGTATTCTCTGCCATTTCTTTTATATCTGTCCTGAATGTCATATCTGCTGTTACATAATCGGCGATCTCAACAATATCAGATGCCTGATCTCCGATACGCTCCAGATCGGTTAACATTTTCAGCGCTGATGTTACCATACGGAAATCCGTAGCGACAGGCTGCTGATGAATGAGCAATCTCATACACATGGATTCAATTTCACGTTCCTTATTGTCTATCAGCTTCTCTGCTTTGACCGAGCTTTCTTTCATCTGTTCATCTCTGTCCAGAAGATACTTGACAGCACAGCTTATGGCATCTTCACATAAAGCGCCCATTTCTACAAGAGCATTATTCAGCTTTACAAGCTCTGTTTCAAATTTTTCACGCATATTAACCAAACCTTCCTGAAATGTAATCCTCTGTCCTTTTATCATCGGGACTTGAAAACACTCTATCGGTCTCATTGAATTCCACGATCTCACCCATAAGGAAAAAGGCTGTCTTATCGGATATTCTTGCTGCTTGCTGCATATTATGTGTGACCATGATGATCGTGTATTTTTTTCTGAGTTCGACCGCAAGATCTTCTATCCTTGATGTGGAAATTGGGTCAAGTGCCGATGTGGGTTCATCCATAAGAAGGATATCCGGTTCAACTGCAAGGGCTCTCGCAATACAAAGTCTCTGCTGCTGTCCGCCGCTCATACCAAGCGCCGATTTTTTGAGCCTGTCCTTACATTCCTCCCAAAGAGCAGCTTTTTTCAGTGAATCTTCTACTATCTCATCAAGCCTGACTCTGGACTTTATTCCGTGTATCCTCGGACCGTAAGCGATATTATCATAAATACTCATCGGAAAAGGATTGGGCTTCTGAAAAACCATTCCTACCCGCTTGCGAAGGATATTAACGTCCATATCCTTGTAAATATCTGTACCGCCCAGCGTTATCACACCTTCGATACGGCAGCCTTCCACAAGATCGTTCATTCGGTTGAGGGAACGAAGAAATGTGGATTTACCGCACCCTGAAGGTCCGATCAATGCGGTAATCATCTTATCGGGCAGGGATATATTGATACCTTTCAGCGCATGGTTTTCACCATACCAAAGGTTCAGGTCATGAGCTTCAAGTTTTATTCCGTCACCTCTCATTTTTCCTCTCCTCTCTTAAATTTATTCTTTGCTATTTTTACGGATACATTTATGATTACGGAAATAAACAGCAGGACTGCCGCAACAGCAAAAGCTGTTTCAAAATCTCCTCGTTCCTTTGCATACATATACAATGAAACCGTAAGCGTTGAGCCTGCGTTATCGGACTGGACCGCATCGAGCGGTGACAGCAATTCATTTGCCATTCCTGCCGTGAACAGCAATGCCGCGCTTTCGCCTGTGATCCTTCCGATCGCAAGTATACAGCCTGTTATGATACCGTCAACCGCCGAAGGAAGGACAACGGTACGTATCATATACCATTTTCCCGCACCGAGAGCAAATGCACCTTCTCTGTAGCTCTGAGGTACGGTTTTCAGACTTTCCTGTGTTGTGCGTATCACGGTCGGTAATGTCATGATAACAAGCGTCAGCGCACCTGCAATCAGGCTCGTACCCAATGTGAAGAACTGCACAAAGATCAGCATACCTACGAGTCCGTAGATGATAGACGGTATGCCTGCAAGCGTTTCTGTTGCAAGCTCAATGACTTTCACAGCTTTCTTGTTGGAAGCGTATTCCTGTAAATAGACAGCACCGCCTACACCAAGCGGAAGAACGATCATAATTGTTATGATGATGATATAAATCGTATTAAGGATATTTGGCAATATGCCGACTGTTTCTCTTAACATACTTGGCTTTGTTGTGAGAAATTCTCCCGTGATATGCGGAAGCCCTCTGAACAGTATGTAGCCCGCCATAAGGATAACGAGAACGAAAATGATGAGAGCAGCAGAAAATACAAGCGAATTCAGGATAGCATTTATGATCCTTCGCTTTGCAGATATTTTTTCACGCATGACCTCACTTCCTTTCCCTCTTGACCACAAAGTTCAGTATGATATTTATCAGCAGAATGAATATGAACAGAACAAGTGCGATCGAGAACAGTGCCTGACGCTGTAACCCCGAAGAATACGACATTTCACTTGCGACTGCTGTTGTAAGGAAACGCACGCTTTTGAACAGCGACGGCATATTCGCAACATTTCCTGCAACCATCATGACCGCCATTGCTTCACCCAATGCTCTGCCGATGCCAAGTACAATAGATGCGAGGATACCGCTTTTTGCTGCCGGCAGCGTCACTTTGAAGATCGTTTCGGTCTTTGTAGCACCAAGTGCAAGAGATGCTTCTTCATATTCATGCGGAACTGCTTGTATCGCCGTCTGCGATATGGAGATGACCGAGGGCAGTATCATGATCGCAAGCACGATGATCGCTGAAAAAAGATTTGCGCCGTCCGGAAGACCAAATAATTCTCTTACGTTAGGTACGATCACGATCATTCCTACAAGTCCGTAAACGACCGAAGGTATACCCGACATCAGCTCAATGACCGAAGAAAATACAGACGAAGCTTTTCTGCTTGACGATTTTGCAAGGAACACTGCACACAATACGCCAAAGGGAACGCCGATCAGTATTGCCCCGAATGTTCCGTATACCGATGATAATATAAACGGCAGGATACCGTATTCGGGATTTTTAGCGGTCGATGCCCATGTTGTACCGAGCAGAAATTCCCTAATACCGATCTCTCCGATGGCAGGCACTCCTGAACTTACAAGAAATGCAGTGATAACTATTACAAATATGATCGAAAGAAATCCGCAGACTGTAAACAGCCATCTCATTGCAATGTCCACTATCTTATTCTTTTTCATGCCGCTCTCTCATTTCTTTGCAGGAACTGCTCCTGCTTTACGGATATAATCAGCAGCTTTATCACTCATACAAAAATCATAGAAATCCTTTGCTGATTCAGAAAGTTCCTTATCCTTTTTAGTTACAAGAACGAAATTACGCTGAATGCTATAACTGCCATTGAGAACGGTATCCTCAGTAGGTAATACTCCGTCTACGGAAACGGTTTTGACCGAATCACCGACAGATGCGATAGAAGCATAGCCAATAGCATTCGGGTTAGAAGATACCGTCTGGATCACATCACCCGTAGATGTCAGCTCTTGTGCATATTTGCAGTTATCGGCAGTACCAGTAACGGATTCAAAACCGTCTCTTGTTCCTGAAGCCGCTTCTCGTCCGATGCAGACAATAGGAGAATCGGAACCACCAAGCTCATTCCAGTTTGTAAACTCGCCGGTATAGATCTTTGCAATCTCAGCAACATCAAGGTCTTCTACGGGATTCGAGTTGTTGACGATAACTGCGATACCGTCTATCACTACAACTTCCGCATTCAGTTCTGCCGTTTCATCATCTTTCAGATCACGGCTGGAAAGTCCGATATCACAGCGTCCTTCCTGTACTGCTTTGATGCCAGCACCAGAACCTGTCGGATTGTAAGTTACCTTTGTGTTGCTGTTTTCTTCCATATAAGCTTCACTCAGATAACCAATGACCTTTTCCATTGATGTTGAGCCGTCTGTCGAGACTGTCTGATCTTTTTTCTTTCCGCATCCGGTTGCATTCATTCCCATAAGCAACACCAATACACTTGCTAAAACCTTTTTCTTACTCACAATAATCACTCCTGTTGAATATTTCCTTTCGGTGATATAAGTATAACATTTTCAATGTAAATTCCGATACCTTTTCTATGTTAATTGTAGGTAAAGCAAGCATTTTTTCGGAAGGAGTGTAAATGTGCAGTTTAAGCCTGATACAGTAACATTATATTATAATGATGCTCAAATTAAATCTGCAATCACCTCTATGTTAATTCCAAGTAAAATATTCAAATTTGCAAATAATTCAAAAAGAGCAACGTTTCTGAATAAAACGCTGCTCTCTTCAATGAATTGATATGTTGTAATCGAATTTGATTCTGCCTATTGCGTGGGGTTACTTAGTGGCTCTTTGGCATTATAAAACGGCAGCATAATGTCCATGATAACAAGATGCGGTTCGATCTCCCGACACTCATCCGTTACAGCATCGAATCGTTTTACGCACCGCACATCATAATCCCAGCTTGAGATCGTTTTTTGAAGTGCTTTTGCAAGTGATGCATCATCTTCCACGATCATGATCTTATACATATAGCATTTCCTTTCTGCTAAATATAAGCTGTTGTTATTATAGCACAGATACAACGATAGTTCAAGCACTGAACAGTATATAACCGCAGTTATTACATCAAGACATATTGAAAATCAATCTCAAAAAGAATAATCATGATTTTTATAGAATCATAGTCAAGAAAATCAACAAGTAAAAGTCTACTAATAAACACAGAACAGGCAGAGCCGCTTTCGACTCTGCCTGTTCTGTTCATAGCCCGCTGTATAGGTCTTTCATATTAGTTCTCGAAAAACTTCTTTATGAGTACCGACCTAAAAACGGCAGGGTGTTATTTTTGCTGTACCGAAGATTACGGTTTGTGTTTGACATCATCCAGACTGTACTCGCTGCCATTTTTCATGCGCCTGAGATTGGGGAGATGCTTGACGAGAATGAGGATGAACATCAGGAGCAGGAGGATAAATTCGGGGAGCGAATGCGTCAGGATCACGCGGTAAATCGGGAATATCGCCCCACAGGTAATGGTAGCGAGCGCGATAAATTTTGTTGTGAGGAGGAGTACGCCGGTAATCAGGAGGAATGCGATGAGCAGCTTCCAGTCGAGTGCGAGCGTAAAGCCGAGCATCGAAGCGAATCCTTTTCCGCCGCGGAACTGCATCCAGAACGGAAAGATATGACCGACCATAACCATACAGCCGACAAAGACCGCGAGTGCAGGCACGGAAGCGGCTTGGGGGATGAGTACGCGTACAGCGAATACCGGGAGGAAGGCTTTTAGCATATCTACGATAGTGGTACAGACCGCCGCACCCTTTCCCATGGTCATCAGGGCATTGGATGCGCCGGCGTTTCCGGAGCCTTTTTCACGGATATCGAAGCCTTTGCGTCTGCCGATGATGGCAGCGGTGTTGATGCAGCCGAGGAGATAGCTGATGACGGCTGCGGTGAGATACCAGAAAATCAGTTTCATGTATTTACGTTTAATTCCTCTTTGAGACCTGTGCAGAAGCGTTTTTCATCGGGTGCGGCGAGATGGAGCATATTATCACAGCAGACATGGAGTTTAATGGAGGTATCTGCGAGTGTGAGGTCAGCGTCCTTCGTAACGCTTCCGACGTCGAGTACACGGCTTCCTTCGCCGGTGATGTCAATATTGCTCTGCTTGATGGTGATAGTCGGCGCACCGTCATCCGAGCCGATGACCGTAAGATTCTGCGCCTTGATATCGGTTTTTACGTCACAGTCCTTTGCAGAGATGAACGCGCCGCCATGGAGTGAGCCGACGACAGCGATACTGCGTCCGGAACCGTTCATTTCGAGGTCTACGGTATTGAGCTTGATATTGGGGGTACCATGTGCGATACCGATACCGAGACCGCTTGCGATGCGGCATTCGAGATTGAGGGAACAGCCGGTGAGCGTGATATCACAGTCACCGCATTCCGCACCGATGCCGATACTTTCGAAGCCGCTGTTCTGGAAGAAGAGCTTCGTGCCGCAGACAGAGAGCTTCTGACCGCGGGCAGTACCGCCGCCGATGCCGATACACTGATCGCCGTTGGAGGTAATCTGGAGACAGCCCAGCAGGTCAACCGAGATATTGCCGAAGCAGGAATCGACGTCACAGCCGATGGCACTGCTGCGGGCTTCACTGACGCTGATGGAGAGGTTGCCTCTGCCGATGATATGGAGGTTCGCGCTTTCGGGAACCCAGATTCCGCCGTGATCCATCCGGTTATCGCCGCGGAACTCGAGTGTGATATTGGAATTCTTTCCGAGTACGATACAGGGTCCGGGATGGGTTGCACAGAGGTGGATATCCTGAAGGACGAGATGGGCATTGATATTTTCTTTGAACTTGATGGCGATGCCGGCGGTGACGTCGAAATCACCGATCAGCTCGACATAGGAATGTGCGATAAAGATATCGGTATAATTTTCCGCTGAGAGTTTTGAGAGTTTCACGGTCTGCCGCTGATTGGGCATATAGGTTTTCCGGGTAAATTGTTTTGCCGCCTCGCTGCTGATTTTCTGGATGACGGCGATTGTGCCGGCAGGAATTTCGCCGGGCGGATCCGCAGAAGGCTCCGCAGTATAATTACCCTGAATGAGGTCTACGCCGAAGCGGATTGCGGCACGCATTTCTTCGAGTGTTTCAACGCCTTCCGCGAGTGCCCGGAAGCCGTTTGCGTGTGCAAATTCGATGATATTGGTGACGAAGTGTTGTTTTTTGGGTTCCTCATGGATATTGGAAATGAGGTTGCGGTCGATTTTGACATAGTTCGGGGAATACCGCAGGAGGTTTGTGATATTCGAATAGCCGGTGCCGTAGTCATCGACAGCGATTTCCATGCCATTGACGGCACAGCGGTTCTGCATCTGTTTCAGTTCTTCGCCATCGGATTCCGCCTGTTCGGTGAATTCGACAACGAGCATAGGAAGCAGGTCGCTGTACAGGTCGCGCAGTCTGCCGAAATCGGTATCGGTAATGAAATGGCCGGGGATGCTGTTGATAAAGATTTTGGTATTGCGGAATTTGGCTTCGTTCTCACGGATATGGCGGAGGACGTTGCAGTAGGTCAGCCATTCAATCTCATACAGCCGTCCCATAATCGTCGCGTACTGTAAGACTGTGAGGGGAGAGATTTCGTACTCGCCGGTGGTGCGCATAAGCGCTTCGTAGGCATAGATTTTTCCGGTTCTGCCGCTGACGATCGGCTGGAAGTAGTAGGTAAAGAGGTTTTTATCGAGAATATGCTCGACTTTCTTTGCGAGATCATCATGGAGCGACGCGTGGGGGAGGTGGTCGTCGTCACGGCGCTGTGCGCGTGTAGCGTCTTTCAGCTCGGTGGCTTCGTTGAGCATACCCTCAAGGGAAAGATCCGGCGTTACGAGAGAGGAGACCTTTCCGATTGTGACATCCAGACTATAGCTCTTTCCGGAGACCTGATTATAGCTGTGGAGGCGGTTCATGAGAACGCTGGTGAGGGCATCGGAGTTATCGGCATGGAAATTGGTGCTGAAATAGGCGAGCATAAATTCATCTCCGCCGATACGGGACGCGATCACATCGCTGTCGATACAGTCGTTGATGGCATTGGAAAGGCCGAGGAGTGCCTGATCGCCCTCCAGATGGCCGAAGATGCTGTTAATCTGGCGGAGGTTGCGAAGACCGATGACAATCATGATGAGGCGGCGTTCGATGTCCGCGCCGTTCTGGATTTGTTCGTTCAGCATCCGCATACCGCCGTTGAGGTTCAGCATACCGGTCAGCGAGTCATGGATGCTGACGGTCAGAATCCGCTGATTCATATGGAGCAGCCGTGCTGCATTGAGGCTTGTACCGATGGCAAAGCCAATGGTATGGAGGAGCTTCGGGAGGATAAAGCAGTTATCGCTCAGCCGGCTTCCGTAGTAGAGGTAGTAACCATAGGTTTCCTGATGGAAGAATACGGAGGAGATGAGGATGTAGCCATTGCGGGCGAGCGCCGGTTCTAATTCCTGAATGAGCTGGGAGCGTGCAGAAATCGAGTAGCGTTTTTCTTTTTTTGATACTGTAACGGCATTCATCAGCTCGCCCGAATCGGCAAAATTCGCGAGGATGGTTTCGGACGCGTCATGTGCGATACAGTCGCGCAGACAAAGGAAAGCGTGGTTGGGGAGGAAGTCCGCGCAGACATCGAGGAAATCGACAACTGTCGGAAATTCGCGGCACATCAGTTTTCCGAGGAGTCTGGACTGGGTTGCTTCCATGGCGGAGGAGAGCTGGATGCGGTTATAGAGGAAGTTGATGGGCTCGTTCCGGTCACGGAGTTCTGTGATTTCGCAGCCGCAGGATTCCGTATTTTTGACGATTGCGGGAATCTCACAGGAAAGTGCGACATCCGTTTCATCCGCCATCAGCAGCTCGGCAGTATCGAATAATGCGGCGGTCATGCGTTCGTAGTCCTTGACGCAGGTTGTAAGGCGCGGAGAATGGAACTGTTCGCGGACAATACCGCCCAGTCCCGTTACGATGACATCATCCGGAACATGGAGTCCGTGGCGGCGGAGCACGCTGCAGCAGGCAATTGCCATCGTATCATCCGCACAGACGATTGCATCGGGCACATCCTTTGCGAGGAGACGTTCGGCAGCGGCTTCGGCAGCTTTTTCGCGGTATTCACCATATTCGACGCGTGACGGGTCGAAGCGGAGTCCATGGTTGCGGAGGGATTCCTGATAGGAAACGACCATGCATTCAGAGGGATAATTGCCGTGAACGCCGGTTATGAGGTCTACTTTCTGACAGCCATGAACCGTAAAGATATGGTCGAGGAGTGCGGAGAAGGATTGTGACGGATAGCAGTACACGGAATGGACATCGCGCAGCACACCGTCATAGGAGAGGACCGGAATCCGCAATGCGCGGGCAGCCGTACAGATTGCATCTGCGACAACCTGATTATGGATAGTTTCCGCCATAATCACAACGGCATCCACGATTGCATACGGAATGAGGTCGTAGGAGCTGTAACTGTTCATGTCACAAGCGGAGCTGTCGGCGGCGTCAACATCGGAATGGAAGATTAAAACGGCATATCCGCGCAGTTTTGCTTCCGTTAAAAATGCCTGGACGCTTTCTAATGTTTCGGGATTGTGGAGGTGTGCGGTACAGAGCGCGATCACCTTTTGTCCTTGCAGCATTGTGGAAATCCCCCCAATCAGAGCCGGAAATGGCTGGTAATAATATGCGGCAGCCTGCCGCTGTCGGTTTTTGCCGTAAAAAGGGCATAGATACCGAGAATATGATTATTTTCATTTTAGCATAATTTTAGAGCAATGTCAATAGATTTTGGCGCAATTTTATTGTCAAATCGTGCACGATTTCAAAAATTCCTGCATAAAAAGGGAAGGCGGTGAAAAAGTTTGAAAAATTCTGAAAAGTACTCGCTTTTTTGAAAAGAATGTGGTATAATAAATTTATCTGTGTAACCTAAGGGTTTCGGGGCGCAATGCTGATGAAACCCATCTGAAAAACGGAGGTATGATATGCAAAATCCGTCTGTTTGTCTGGGCGACGGTATCGCCTATACAGAAATACTGGACCCGAAATTTAAAACCTGCGGATTATTCATCCGGATGTTCCTGACGCGGGATCCTGAGAAATCTGCGGTCAGAGCCCTGGTGGCAGACCTGCTGACGAACTGTTCCGCGGATTATCCGACGCTTGCCGCACTTTCCATGCGGAAACAATGGCTCTACGGTGCGTCGCTTGCCGCAAGACGCGGTGGTGTGGGCGATGTGCAGGAGCTTACGATTTCCGCCAACTGGCTGGATGATCGGTTTGCGCTTGACGGAGAATCTGTGACAGACGCAGCACTTGACCTGACGCTTGGATGTCTGCTTTTTCCGAACGCGGAAAATGGTGCGTTCGAGGAAGCAGCGTTCCGGTTTGCAAAACAGAATTTGCTGGACACGATTGACTGTGAGATTAACCAGAAGCGAAGCTATGCGCTGATGAAGGGTGCAGAGCTTGCGTATGCGGGAGAACCGGCGGCGTGTCCGCCGTATGGCACGAGAGAAACCGCGGAACAGCTGACTGCGGAGGACGCCTATGCGGCATGGCAGGAGATGCTTGAAACCGCACAGATTGAAATTGTTGCGGTAACACCCTCGGAAAAGCCGCAGATCCGTGAAAAGCTTACGACGGCATTTGCAGGCATTGCGAACCGGAATCCGCAGAAGATTGTATTTGATACGAAAAGCCCTTGTAAGGCTGTAACAGAATTTGCAGAAGAACCGATGCCTGTGACACAGTGCAAGATGGTAATGGTGCTGAAATCCGCCGCGGAGGAACCGCTTGACCATGATGTGATGCGGATGCTGCATCTTGTACTGGGCGGCACAACCGGCGCGCTGCTTTTTGCCAATGTCCGGGAAAAGCTGAGTCTCTGTTATTACTGTGCGGCGCGGTACCAGCGTACAAAGCATACGCTGATGATTGACTGCGGTGTGCGGAAAGATAAGCTGGAGGAAGCGAAGGCTGCGATTCTCGAACAGGTAGAGATGATGAAAAAAGGCGAATTTACCGACGCACAGATGGAAGAAGCGGTGCTGTTCCAGGCGCACGCGTATGCGTCGGCAACCGAATCCCACAGCGGTTATGCGGCATGGATTTTCAATCAGAAGATTACCGGCTCCGACCGCACGATAGAAGAATCGCTTGCCGCACTGAAGGCTGTGACGCGTGAACAGGTCATGCAGGCGGCACAGAGCTTGCAGCTCGATACGGTTTATGTACTTCTGGCAACGCTGAATGAAGATGGAGAGGGGGCTGCGCAATGAAATACGAAACGACAGTGTTTACGGATTCACGAACCGGTGATACCTGTACCTGTATCCACCATCCGAGCGGTCTGGAAATACGGGTGATGGAGCAGCCCGATTTTTCTACCGCACACGCACAGTTCGGTACGAAATACGGCTCGATCAATGTCCGGTTCCGGAAGGCAAAGGATACGGAATTCACGGAAGTACCTGCCGGAATCGCCCACTTCCTTGAGCATAAGCTGTTTGAGAACGAGGACTGTGATACCTTCTCGCTCTTCAATCAGATCGGTGCAAATGCGAATGCCTATACGTCGTTTGACCGGACAGTATACCTGTTCTCCTGTTCCGACCGGTTTGAAAAGGGACTGGAGATACTGCTGGATTTTGTCCAGAAGCCCTATTTTACCGAACAGACGGTTGCGAAGGAACAGGGCATTATCGCACAGGAAATCAAGATGTATCTCGATGACGCGGGCGATCGTGTATTTTACCAGCTGCTCCGCGGACTTTATCATAATCATCCGGTTACGATTGATATCGCAGGCTCGGTGGAAAGTATCGCACAGATTACGCCGGAGCTGCTGTATACCTGCTACCGCACATTCTATAACCTGCATAATATGGTGCTTTGCTGTACGGGCAATATCACCGCTCAGCGGGTGCTGGAAGTCGCGGACAGACTGCTGATTCCGGCAGAAAACGAGGGCTTGGAGTCGGCATTTCTCCCCGAACCCGAAACGATTGTGACGCCGTATGCTGCAACGAAGATGGCGGTCGGAAAGACGATGTTTATGCTCGGTTTCAAGAGCAGACCGGAGCGCGGGGAAGAAGAACTTCGTGCGGCATTGATCTCGATGCTGACCTTTGCGGCGATTGCCGGTCCGGCATCCCCGCTCTATCAGAAGCTGATGGCAGAGGAACTGATTAACGATACGTTCACAACCGACTATTTCAGCGGCGATGGATTTTTCTGTCTGCTTGCCGGCGGCGAATCGGATGATCCGCAGGCGGTCGAGGATGCACTGCTCGCAGAAATCGAGCGTGCGAAAACAGAAGGACTGGACGCGGCACTCTTTGAAACATTGAAGCGTGCAGCATACGGCGAAGCGATAACCGCGAATTATTCGCCCGAGGGTGCGGTTTCGACATTGGTCGATTCGTTTATGACAGACCGTATCTCTCCCTTTGCACGCGGAGAAGTGCTTTCGAAGCTGACGCTTGCGGACGCACAGGAATGTCTGCGTGAGCGGTTTCGTGCGGACAGAGTCTGCTTATCGGTGATTGCGCCTGACGGTACAGAGGGCTGAGGAAAGAAGGAGGAGAGATAGAATGACTGAATTACAGGGTCTTCAAGCCACCGAGCTGGTATTTCCGCGGCTGGGCTTGGAGCTGAATATCGAGAGCACCGCGTTTACGATTGCCGGAATCAGCATTACCTGGTACGGACTGCTGATTACACTCGGTATGCTGCTTGCGATGTGCTATGGATTTTCGAATATGCGCCGTTACGGAATTGATCCGGATCGAGCGATTGACGGTGTGATCGGCGGCGTCATCGGCGGTATTGTCGGTGCAAGACTCTACTATGTTGCATTCCATTGGGACAGCTACGCCGGAAATATCAAGGAGATTCTCAATATCCGCGGCGGCGGACTGGCAATTTACGGCGGTGTGATCGGTGCATTGCTGGTGGGAGGGATTGTCTGTAAAATCCGGAAGGTACGGCTGCTGCCGATGCTGGATATCGCATCCCTCGGCTTCCTGATCGGACAATGTATCGGCCGCTGGGGCAATTTCTTCAATCATGAAGCGTTCGGTTCGAATACGGACGGACTGTTCGGCATGAGCAGCGGTCAGATTCAAGCCTATATCGCAAAGCATTTTACGGATGGTTCTGTGGTCACAGACCGTCCGGTACATCCCTGCTTCCTGTACGAATCGCTCTGGTGTCTGACGGGATTTATCCTGCTCCATCTGATCTCCCGTAAATGGCGGAAATTCGACGGCCAGATCTTCCTGCTCTATATCACATGGTACGGCTTCGGAAGATTCTGGATCGAGGGGCTTCGTACCGACAGCCTCTATCTCGGAACGATTCGTGTATCACAGCTCGTCGCGGCAGTTTCGGTTGTTGCCGGTCTGATTCTGTTCTTTATCAGCCTGAGCCATGTCAAGCGTATGGGTACGGATTATGTGCTCTATTGCAATACCGAGGAATCGAAGAAGCTTCTGGAGGAAGCGGATCAGAGAGAAGCGGAATATCTCCGGAAGAAGGAAGAAAAGAAATCGAAGCGTCAGAATACTGAGAGAAACGCCGGGGAATCCGAAGCTTCCGAACCGGAAGACAGCCGGGATGCCGGAGCGTCCGAAGCAGAACATCCGGAAAAAGAAGTGGAAGAAGTGCTCGAAGAAATACTGAGCGAGATCGAACCGACGGAACCGGAAGAAGCATCCAATGGAAATCAAAATGATGAAAATCAGGAGGAAAATTGAAAATGGCAGCAATCATTAACGGTAAGGAAATTGCGGCAAATGTCAAGGCAGAGGTACGCGCAGAGGTGGAAGCACTCAAAGCAAAGGGTGCAAATCCCGGACTGGCAGTCGTACTCGTCGGCAACAATCCTGCGTCCAGAGTTTATGTCAGCAACAAGGAAAAGGACTGTGCGGAAGTAGGATTTGCGTCCTATGAGTATGCACTTCCGGAGGAGACAACCGAAGAAGAACTGCTGGAGCTGGTCGCGAAGCTCAATGCTGACCCGAAGATCAACGGAATTCTTGTGCAGCTTCCGCTCCCGAAACAGATTTGTGAACAGACAATCCTTCATGCCATTTCTCCGTCCAAGGATGTAGACGCGTTCCATCCGGAAAATGTCGGAAGAATCATGATTGGTGATTATTCCTTCCTGCCCTGTACGCCGGCGGGTGTGATCGAGATGCTGGACGCGGCGGGTGTGGATATCAACGGAAAGCATTGTGTTGTCATCGGAAGAAGCAATATTGTCGGAAAACCGATGGGAATGCTGCTGCTCCACCGCAACGGTACTGTAACGATCTGTCATTCCCGCACAAAGGATCTTGCGGAACAGACCCGTCAGGCAGATATTCTGATTGCCGCAGTCGGAAAAGCAGATTTTGTGACCGCAGACATGGTAAAACCGGGTGCTGTTGTCATTGACGTTGGTATGAACCGCAATGCGGAAGGAAAGCTGGTCGGAGATGTCTGTTATGACGAGGTAGAGAAGGTTGCTTCCGCAATCACTCCGGTTCCGGGCGGTGTCGGCCCGATGACGAGAGCGATTCTGATGCGGAATACGCTGACTGCCGCAAAGATGCAGAACCCGTAATCCTTACATACTGTTCCCATAGATGAACGATAGATGAAAAAGCCTGAGAATCCAGATCGCGGTTCTCAGGCTTTTTTTGAAAGAGGATGGTCGGAGTACGTGAGGGGATTATGCTTCGCCGCGTAAAAATGCGGCGGGGTCGATATAGCGGTCGTTCTTTCGCACCTCGAAATGGAGATGGTCATCCATCCGACTTTCGGATTCGGCAGTCGCACCGACCGTTCCGATGACAGTCCCGCGTTCGAGAATCTGACCGGCAAATACATTGAGATTCTCGTTGAGATTACAGTAGCGTGTGACAGTACCATCGGCATGGAGGATTGACACACAAACGCCCAGCAGGGCATCCGCATCGACTGCTGAAACTGTGCCGTCGAGCACGGCGACAACCTCTGTGCCTAAGGGTGCGGCAATATCCATACCGTTATGGGTCTGCCAGACGCCGGTGGTCGGGGATTTGACCAGCTCTCCGCAGCTGAATGGCTGGATAATTTCACCGTCTGTCGGCATGACAGCCTGTTCTACGGGAGCAGGCGTAGAAACCGGCGGTTCGGATGCGGTTGTGGCCTCTGTCGTATGGCGTAAGATGGCAGCAGCTTCTTCTGCATCATCCGGTTTGGCAGCAGTGGAAGCGGTCGGGGCGGTGACAGGCGCAGTCATCGGTGCGGCTGTGGTATGTGTGGTGACGGAAGATGTGGAAGCAGAGGTGAGCGTCATCGTGTACTCTGCCGCAGAATCAGAGGAGATACGCGGCTTTCCGGTGCGGTTATAGGCGTAGAAGCACGCCGCTCCAACCATTGCCACACATAACGACAATGCCACATAGAAGCTTTTGCCGGAGAGCCCGGCGCGATTGGAATTTTTCATAAGTTTCGCCTTTCTTTCTCGGAGAAATTCAAAGCCCGAATGCGGCTTTCATAGGGTAGTTTGACCGCTTCTTTCGAAAATATGCAGAAAAAGCCTTGAAATTTTACGGATATTTCGTCTGTCATCAAAAACGCTTTGCGGAAGAACAATACCGATGCAAAACAGCTTGACATTTTACCGGAAGATGTGATACAATAAGATGTTATCGTTTGCTGAAAACAGGAAAACGGAATGAAATGAAGGAGGACTTCTCTGAAATGAAGCTTGGTATGGTTGGTCTGCCGAATGTCGGTAAGAGCACACTGTTTAACGCATTGACCAATGCAGGCGCAGAATCCGCGAATTATCCGTTCTGCACCATCGAAAAGAATGTTGGTATCGTATCGGTACCGGATACAAGACTCGAAAAGCTTGCGGAAATCTATCAGCCGAAGAAATTCACCCCTGCGACGCTGATGTTCGTCGATATCGCAGGTCTCGTAAAGGGTGCATCCAAGGGCGAAGGACTGGGCAACAGATTCCTTGCGGATATCCGTGAGATGGATGCGATTGTACACGTTGTACGCTGTTTCGAGGATGATAATATCGTGCACGTAGACGGCTCGATTCATCCGGCACGCGATGTTGAGGTGATTGGTCTGGAGTTGATTTTCTCTGATATTGAAATTATCGAGCGCCGGATTGATAAGACCAAAAAGCTCGCAAAGGGCGATAAGAAATATAATGCGGATGTGGAGCTGCTCGAACGCCTGCTCGCACACCTCGCTGACGGTCAGCCGGCAAGAAGCTTTGACTGTACGGAAGAAGAGCGCGCAGTGATCGGAGAATCGCCGCTGCTGAGTGCAAAGCCTGTGATTTATGCGGCAAATCTCTCGGAAGCGGATTTTGCAGGCGATCTCTCCTCTCATGTACATTATCAGGCAGTCGCAGAGATTGCAGCAAAAGAGGGTGCGGCGGTCTTCCCGATCTGCGCACAGATCGAAGCGGAGATTTCGGGTATGAGCGAAGAAGACCAGTCCATGTTCTTAGAGGAGCTTGGATTGCATGAATCGGGACTGACGAGAATTATCCATGCCGGATATTCGCTGCTGGGGCTGATTTCCTATCTCACCGCCGGCTCGGATGAATGTCGTGCATGGACGATCACCAAGGGCACAAAAGCACCGCAGGCTGCCGGAAAAATCCATTCGGATTTCGAAAAAGGCTTTATTCGTGCAGAAGTTGTATCCTATGACGATTTTATAGCCTGTGACGGCTCGATGGCGGCAGCAAAGGAAAAGGGACTTGTCCGTATGGAGGGTAAGACCTATGAGGTTGCGGATGGCGATATCGTGCTGTTCCACTTCACTTCCTGAATCGGATTCCGGATCTGTCAAAAAAAAGAAAAATGCGTCCTGTACAGGAGAATCTGTACGGGGCGCATTTTTGATTGTTCAGGCATCGGAAGCGTGGAGCAGGGATTCGAGAAGGACGGTACAGCCCTCATAGATATCGCGGAATGCGGCAGAGAAATTACCGCTGTACCAGGGGTCTGCGACGCGGATCGGGGTACCGTCGGCATGACGGAAGGATTGGATTTTTCCTTCGGGATCGCTTCCGAGTATCCGCTTCATGTTGCGGAGATTGGCGTCATCCATTCCGATCAGCAGATCATAGCTTTGGTAATCAGATTTCCGGAGCTGCGTGGCAGCGTGCGGGTGACAGGGGATATGATGCTTCTCCAGTTCCGCCCTGGCAGGCGGATAGATCGGATTTCCGACACCACGGATGATTTCCTCGGTGCTCGTCGCAGAAGACGCGATATGAAATTGATGTAAGAGATTTCGCTGGCGCAGAAGCTCTACGAATATCATTTCTGCCATCGGGGAACGACAGATATTGCCGTGGCAGACGAACATGATACGATACATACGCATTTTCCTCTCTGATTTACCCGATTTTGCCCTGTTTTGCAAGGCTTATCGGCATAATTTTTTTACTACCAATTTGCCAGAATGGGGCGAAAACGACAAAACGCGGCAAGACTTTGCAAACTGCGGACGCCGTTAGTAGTAAAATAGTAGTAGAAATCGGGGTGTTTTACTACTAAGGATTTTGGAACATTATTCCGTCCCTGCTTCCTCTTTTTCAATGAGCTGACACAGAGCAACCCACTCGTCCAGACTGATATCATCAAAAAGCGAGAGCAGGTCTCCATAATAGTCGGTATATTCAGAAGAAAGATATTTTCTGATAAACTGATAGCTTTCTTCCGGTGTGATATTGTCCTCGCTGTAAAACTGATCAAAGAACTTATTTAGTTCAGCAGAGATAGCTGGATCAGCAGACTCCCTTCCGACGAACAAATACGGATTTGCTTCAGCAAGATAATCTTCCAGTCCTCTAATGTTTGTATCGTCGTGCTTTCCATCTTTCATTTCATCATATAAAACATCGAGAGCACGGTATAACGCAATCAATAAAAGCTTCTTTGTCATCAGTTTTCCCTCCGCGATCTCATCCGAACTCTTTTTCCTATCTTTTCATTATACCATAATCTTTCCATTTCATCAAGTCAAAACGGGCAAAAAAATAACGCACGTTTGCCTGCGGCAAACTGCGCAGTTTTGCAAAGCAAAACGTGCGGTTCACTTGGGGTGAGCCGCAGCCGGTAAGAACTGCGTCATTTCTTATTATGAACGAGAATTTCATACAGGATAACAAAACCCAGACCGCACAGCATTCCAGCGGATATGTCGCTCAGGTAATGTGCACCAAGCACCATTCTTGAGAACGCGATCGGCGGAATCAGAACGAAGGCTGTGATCTGCAGGAAGCGTTCTTTTCTCTTTCCATATTGGAAATGTCTGTGCGAGTGCGGGGAAAATGGCGAGATTGAGGACAGCATCGAGCGCATGACCGCTGAAAAAGGAACGAAGCGCATCGCTTTTCAGGTGATAGGTTTCGCTGAAAAAAGCCGCATTGTCAATCGGTTCATACCACGGTGTGAATTCCAGACCTTCCAAGCCGCTCTGCGTAATGCGGAAGCGCGGGCGGCTGTAGAGAGATGAGAAGATAACCTGACCGAAGAAACTCACCGCCATGATGACGAGGAGGATCAGAATGCTGTAGGCAAGGTGCTTTTTCGCTTGTTTTCCGTTCATAAACATACCAAGAATCACCGGCGGAAGAAACAGCAATAATCCAATGCAGACTGTATGCCGGAAACCGAATGCCGTATTCGGAAACAGCAGTCCGATGACGGAATCGCTTATCAAACCGGCGCCGCCTAAGACAGCCGTTGAAATACTGGTATAGCAGCAAATGAAGGTGCACAGGATGCGCTTGATGCGTGTCTGTGAGAGAAGCAGCAGCTGCCGGAAAAGCGCACCGGTAAGAAGCTGAAATGTCCCGAAGAAAAGGACATACCCTAAAATTGTAAAAACCAGTGCGGCAGGCTGATTCGGTCGGTAGACAGCCGCTGCAATCGTCTGATCACAGAAGCTGCCGATGGTGAACAAAATGACAGACAGTGCTGCGATCACAAGATAGACATTTCGTTTCACGGCAAGACGCATTGCAGATACTCCTTTCTTTCCCATTGTATATGGGGGTGTATTGATTCTGTCAAAATTCGGGGTAACGAAAGCAAATTGCGGCAAATCTTAGCATTCTAAGGACATCGTTCGTAGTAAAAATGGTAGTAAACACAGGGCGTTTTACTACTAAGGAGGTAGGAGTAGTATTCATCGGACAATGCGTTGCTGTGACAAGTCAGAATTTATCTTTGGTTTTGATATACTTTTTCAAGTCAAGATAACAAGCGGCAGATGCTGCGATACCAAGAATTATCCCGATAAGAGCCGGCGGTAATTCTGTGCTCATTGATAATAATGCGGTCGTGAATGCCGCAAAGAAGGGTTTCCATACAATGTTAATTATCATATTTCGTTCTTTTTTATCCATATTCAATTTCCTTTCCGAATTTTGATTTGTCGCAGCAAAACACCATAATCTTTTCCTGTGTTCGATCACCGCGGAATCTGTAAGCCGTGTTCACGCGCATACTGATCGGCGGCGGAACGGTAGCACTGATATGCCTGATAGAGTCTGACATCCTCGTCGGTGATTGTATTGGGATCGACCATTGCACGCTTCACCCTGTCTTCATATTTTGGAGTCACATCGTTCAGACAGATGATTTTACCCGATGAAAGCCGAAAGCTGAGGAGCGCGCGGAAATGTCTGCGTCCAAAGATAAGGCGTGTGGTGGGGGTATCGCCTTTATTGGATCTTCTTAGATCCGATAGTCTGTCGCCTTCATGGTAATATGTGGCTTTTTCAATCTGATCGAATGAAATCCGCTTGCGCCGGAGCAACATCCGGATATCAATATGATCATGTTCGATCATAATTCTTGCGCCGTATAACAGTTCGATGAAAAATAAGACAACGAATAGAAATTCAGCCGCGAAAGAGATCAGAAGCATTCCGAGAAATATAGTGGTTGCAGGTTTATGATGGATATTGAATCCTAGAGCGACATAGAGTAAAAAGATAGCAACCGGAATAAACCAGTTGATGACGATGCCTTGTTGGATCCATACGGTATGATGCCTGATTTTAAATTCCATTCTGGATTCCTCCTGAAATCTGGGGACAGAGCACTGTGATTCCGGATCACCGCGGAATCTGTAAGCCATGTTCACGCGCATACTGATCGGCGGCGGAACGGTAGCACTGATATGCCTGATAGAGGCGGATTGTCTCATCAGGGTTGAATTTCATGTCTACCTGTGCACGTTTTTGTCTTTCTTCATATCCTGCTGCTTTATCGTTGAGACGAAAGATCTTACCGGAATTCAGATAAAATATGAGCTGTGAACGCAGTTCCGGTTCCAGCGTGATATTATAATCCGGCGTTGCGAGCAGACTCGGCGCATCTTTTTTTCGGGTATAATAGTGCGAATATTTTGCGGTTTCAATCTCATCAAAGGAGATTCGCTTGTGCCGGAGTACCATCCGTATCTCCACATGATCTTGTCTGATGATGATACGTGCACCATATATTTTTTCTGCTGCAAATAACAGGATGGATAGAATTTCAAAGGGAGCGCAGCATACCAGAATATTCAGAAAGAGTATCGCTTTGGACTCGTTTGACATATCATATCTGAAAAAAATCATGGAGATCACGAATGCGGCGATGAGCACAATCCAAGGTACAGCAATTCCGTAATGAATCCATTTTGTATCATGCTTGATTTTAAATTCCATTCTGGATTCCTCCTGAAATCTGAGAATGTAGAGCACTGTGATTCCGGCTCACCGCGGAATCTGTAAGCCGTGTTCACGCGCATACTGATCGACGGCGGAACGGTAGCACTGATATGCCTGATAGAGGCGGATATCTTCGTCAGGGTTGATGGCAGGGTTTACCTGTGCTTGCTTACGCTTTTTCGAATAGCCCTTTGCGTTATCGGTGAGACTGATATGCTTTCCGGAGGAAAGGAAAATATCGAGCTGCGTGCGGAAATACTTCCGCCCGTAGAGTTTTTTGACGATTGTATAGTCGCCGAAAAAGTCATCACTCCGATAGCGGGGATACTTGGTGCCTTCGTAATGAAAATATTTTGTTTCTTCGATCTGATCGAAGGGAATCCGCTTGCGGCGGAGTACCATCCGGATATCGAGATGATCGCTGTTGACGATTACTTTCGCGCCGTAGAATATTTCGATGAGCGATAGGATCATAAAGATGACCTCAATCACAGCAAGGATTGCCGAGAATCCGCAGAAGATCATGAGCACGGTGTCGTTCTGGAGGGTAACGCCGATGATTACCATCAGGAGCAGTGCGCCCATAAATGCTAAGCCCGGAATCTGCATACCGCGGGCAAAGATTCTGGAGCGATGTTCGATTTGAAATTCCATTTCTGATTCCTCCTCTGAAAAATGTTATAAGAAGTAATGAAATTATAGCACGGCGGAACTGAAATGTCAAGTTTCACATAGAAAAACAGACCTGTCAGTGTGTATGACAGGTCTGTTTTGGCATTTGCGGATTGGTATGCACGGTGGGTTAGGAGAAATTTGCGGCAATCCATTCGGCAGCAGGAGAGCCTTCCGGTGCAGTAACGGATTCGAGTGCGTCACAGCAATAGAAGATTTCCCGACCGAAATGAGAGAGTGCGGCGTTCAGAACAACAGAAGTGAGCGATTGACAGCCGGCAAACACCGTATTGCCGAGGGCGGTCACGGATTCGGGCAGTACAATCGTTTCCAGTGCGGTACAATCAAAGAATGCGCCGTCCCCGATGGATTCGAGCGTATCGGGCAGTACGACAGTCCGAAGTGTCCGGTTATCACGGAATGCGTCCGCTGCGATATGCGTAATTCCCGAAGGAAGCGTATAATCCGGCTGTGCAGTGAAGGAGCGGTAGAGGAGCGTCTGATGAATCAGGATATTTGTGCCGTTGCGGCGGTGGGTATCCTGGAATGCGGTACCGTAGAAGACTTCCAGACCGATTTCGGTCAGAAGGCTGCTGTCGAGCCCGTCAATCGTACAGAGCGGCTGACAGTCAAAGAATGCATAATCACCGAGTTTCCGGACGGTTTCGGGAAGCGTCAGCGATACGGATGCCGCGTTCGGCAGATTCAGACAGTTCTTTCCGTTTCCGATTGCTACGATGTCGATGCCGTCGATCTGATTCGGGAGCACGATCGAGAACGAACCTTCGCCATAGGAAGTGATAGAATCGAGGATGATGCCGTCGCCGCTTTCATTGAGATGGTAGACGGTATCCGACAGAATACACTGAATCGGAAGCTCCGGATGCTGTTCTAAGAATGCTTCCAGTGTCGCAGAAGGCGGTGTATAAATCGAGATTGTCTCTGTTGTCGGCTGGGGCGCAGTACCGGCTGCTCCGGAAAGATATCCGATTGCATTGGGGCTGATGGAGAGGTCGAAGGATTTGGAAGTAATTTTCGTAAGCTCCGGACAGTCAAGAAAAGCGGTGTTTTCGATTGCAACCTTGGACGGCTTGGAGATGATGACGTGTTCGAGCGAGGTACAGCCTGCAAACGCTTCTTCGGAAATCTGACTGACTTTGGAAGGAATTATGATTTCTTCGAGCGCGGTACAGTTCCGGAACATTCCGGTCGGAATCAAATACATATCTGCGGAAAGAGTAACGGAACGAAGGGAAGTGCAGTTTTCGAAGATATCCTCTTGGGGATAGCGTACGTGATCCGGCATTACAATTTCTTCGAGCGCGGTACAGTCTTTGAATGCTCTCGCATAAATCACTGTAATATTCTCGCTGAAATGTATGGTCTTGAGCGAAGTGCATCCATTGAACGCATCCGCATAGATTCCAGAGGCAGTTTCAGGGATTGTAATTTCGGTCAGCGACGAACAGCCTTCAAAGAGTTGATAATAAATAAAGCTGAGCTCGTTTGGAAGCTTGATTTCGCGGAGCGAAGTACAGTCTTTGAAAGCTGCCGTATAGATGCTGGAAACGGTGTCAGGGATATTGAGTGAAACGAGCGAGGAACAGCCCGAAAAAGCTTCGTTATCCATATAGGTCATACCATAAGGGAGTACGATTTCGGTTAAGGCCGTACAGTCCTTAAAAACTCGTTGCTTAATACACCAGATTTCCCCCAGGTTTTTCATGGCTGTCAGCGAACTGCATCCCTCGAACGCCTCATCGTACAGATAGCATAAGCTGGGCCAGCTCTGGAGATTCAGCGAGGAACAGTTTTTAAATGCGGCGCTGCCAATGTGATAAATGGAAGCGGTCGGGAGTGATTCGAGCGAGGAACAGCCCTCGAAACAACTGCTGTAAATATATCTAACAGCGGCGCTGAATTGGATGGATCTGAGCTTAACGGCATTGCGGCACATCTTGATCGGAAGAGAGGTGATATGATTCGGGAGGCTGATTGTTTCCGCCATCGAATCCTCGAATGCCGACTCTCCGATCCCGCCAACCCGAACATTGTCAATCGTATCGGGTACAATCAGCTCTGTTCTTGTTTTGTCACATCCGACAATGGAAAGGGAGTATTGGCTGACTGTGTAGTATAAGCCGTGTTCTTCATCGAATCGGATTTCCTTGGTTTCGCCAGATGTTGTGGTTGTTTCAGTGGTTTCCGTGATTTCCGTGGTATCCGGAACGGTTGTTGTGCTGTCGGCGTCGATCAGCGTATATGCGAGCTGATTTTCGACGGCATAGGTCTGTGCGGCAGAACTGCGGTAAACCAAGAGACTGATCGAAGAATCGAATGCAGAAGCCGAGATTTTCACCGTATTTTTCGGAATCGAAAGGGAAGAAAGTCTGGGACAGGATGCAAATGCCTTCTCTCCGATTTCGCGGAGCGTATCGGGAAGGATGACTTCTTCGAGTGCCTGACAGTGGGAAAATGCTTCTGCCGGAATGGTGGAAACAGACGATGGGATCGTAATCGTCTTTAAGGCTGTGCAGTTGTCGAAGCATTGATATCCGATGCTGCTGACGGAAGCCGGGAGTTCGACTGTTTCGAGCGCGGTACAGCCCTGAAATGCATAAAGTCCGATCTGATGGATCATATTCGGAATAGAAATGGATCGGAGTGCGGTACAGCCGGAGAATGCAGCGTTCGGAATATAATTGAGGGAGGGCGGGAAGGAAACGGTTTCGAGCTGTTTACAGCCGGAAAAGACAGATTTGCCGAGTTCTGTCAGATCATACGGGAGCATGACGTTTTTCACCGAAGTATTTGCGAATGCGGATTCTTCGATTGCTGTCACAGAAGCCGGAATCCGGAGTGTGCCGGAAATCGGACAGTCCTGAAAAGCGCCTGCAAAAATGCCCGTCAGATTCGGGGGGAGCGTAAGATCGGAAAGCGCGGTACAGCCGGAAAAGGCTTCTTTTGCAATCGACAGAACCGAAATCGGGAATTTCACGGAAGTCAGCTGTTTACAGTCTGCGAATGCACCTTCCGGAACGGATGTCATTCCCTTCGGCAGCTCGATGGCAGTAATTCCGGTATCGGAGAAGCTGTAAGGGGAAAATGCTGTCATGGTCGCAGGAAGCACCAGTTCTGTGATACCGGTACATCCTTTGAATGCAGCTGTTTCGATTCTCGCAGATTCCGCGATGGTGACCGTGCCCGAAATCCGCTTGCAGTTTTCAAAGCAGCTTTCCCGGAAGGCAGTGATCTGTCCGATTGTTTCGGGATTTATGACCAGCGATTCACAGTTTTGGAACATACGTGCAGGTATGGCTGTCAGCGTACCGCGGTAGTCGATGCGTCTGAGCTTTAGACAGTCCGCAAACAATGCGTCAGGAAGATCGTACTCGGAGATATCACCCGTGAACCATACCGATTCGAGATCGGAGAATTGGGAGAACATACCTTCTGTCAGCGGAACATCGGGCTGAAGAACGAGCTTCCGACAGCTTCCCATACCATAGAGCGCATACGGTTCATAGGTACAGCTGTTTGAGAGTTTGAGTGTGCGGACACCCTTTGTGCGGTAAAATGCATTGGACTGGATTTCCGTCAGGGAATCGGGAAGTACGGGGAAGAACAGCTCGCCGCACTGGTAGAATGCAGATTGAGAAATCACAGTCACCTGCGGCGGCATCTCGAAATCTTTCAGCGCGCCACAGTTTTCAAATAGTCCTTTCGGAATGATGGTAATCGTGTCGGGAAGCGAAGCGCTCTCTAATTCTGAACAGCCGGAAAATACATGATATCCGATTGATTCGAGTGAATCGGAAAGGTGTGCTGATTTGAGCGATTCACAGTTTTGGAATGCACTGGTTCCGAGCGTTTGGAGTGCGGCAGGGAATGTGACATCCCGCAGCGCGGTACAGTCGCTGAACGCATAGAGTCCGATGGTTTCGACCGTATCCGGAAGTGCAGCCGCCGTAAGCCTCCGGCATTGTCCGAATGCACTGTCGCCGATGGCGGTCAGCACACTTGGGAACGTAACATCTGTCAGCGCGGTACAGCCGTAGAAGCATTTTTCCGGAAGCGACTGCAGATTTGCCGAAAGCTTTACTGTTTTGAGCGCGGTACATTCGGAGAATGCAGCCGGCTCCAGATTTGTCAGCGAATCCGGAAGCGTAATTTCCTTGAGTGCGGTACAGTGATGGAACGTATTGGAGCTGATGGCTGCGAGTGACTGATGGAGCTCAATGGATTCCAGCGATATACAGTCCGCAAAGGCGTAATCATCCATAAAGACGGTCTTTTCGGAAAGGTTTACTTCGCTCAGGTTCGCACATTCATAGAACGCGTGGTCGAGAACGACGGTACAGTTTTCGGGAATCGTAATCGATTTTAATGCGGTGCACTTTTCGAACAGATACGGGCTGAGAACCTGAAGTTGTTGGGAGAGTGTAATATCGGTCAGCATACGGCATTCCGAAAATGCATATTCTGCGATATCTAAAACCGAATCGGGAATGACAATCTGTTCCAGGGAACTGCATTTTTGGAATGCATTGGATCCGATAAAGGTCAGTGTTTCGGGAAGTTTGATTTCTTTGAGCGAACGACACTCATTGAATGCACTCTGCAGAATTGAGGTGCAGTTCTCCGGTACGACAATATTTTCGAGTGCATAGCAGTATGTAAAAACACCTTGGTTCAGTACTTTGAGCTGTGTCGGGAGTTTGACCGTTCTGAGATTATAACAGGAGCTGAATGCGTAATCTCCGATTTCCGTAACCGTATCCGGAATCGTGACGCTTTCGAGTGAATATTCTCCACTAAAAGCATCTTCGTCAATTTTCGTGACCGGCAGATTCTCGATGGTTTCCGGAATTTCAACATGACGTTCGGTTTTCCGGTGATCCGTAATCTTAATATGATCGGAATAGCGGATATACGAGAAGCCGAGTTCGTCATCATCAATCCGGGTAGAAGTAATCCGGGTGGTGGATGCAGTTGTGGGTGCCGTAGTGGTTGGTGCCGTGGTAGCAACAGCCGTTGTCTGTGCAGGGGGAGGGTAGGTGGTATCCGCCGCCGTCCCAGCATCCCGTATCAGGGGATGCTGGAAGTCGGACTGAGAAACGAGGGGATGGCCGGATTGCCGGGGACTTGGGAAGAATGCAGCAAGACTGTCCGGTGCGGTCTGGGAAAGGACTGCGAAGGCCGTAACCGAAGCCGCAAGCTGCATGAAATAATGCTTTCCGGATCGGAAAGAGGAGAATGGTTTCATTCGCCGGAACCTCCTTTTTGTAAGGATTCATAAAAGTCGGAAATAGAGTCATAGGTGTTGTCGAGCATTGTCTCAAGATAGTAGAGCAGAACGAGATTTGCATCGTCGGCGTTGATGGTCTTGTCGTTGTTGATATCGGAAAGGTAGATCTGCGTCTGTGAGAGAAGTGCATCCGTGCCGACAAGATCGCTCAGATACTGCTTGAGAATCAGGTTCGAGTCATCGCTGTCGATCACGCCGTTGAAGTCGATATCACCCATGACCTCATCGTTCATACCAAGCTGGGAGAGGATCACGGTTGTCTTATTGTTATAGGTGTCGTAATCCTGCATTTCCGGCTGAACGGTCAGTGTGACGAAATCACGGTAAGCATCACCCAGAAGCTCTTTTCCGTCGAAGGTATAGAATATGGACGCACCCGGGTCAATCATATCCGTCAGCATACGGAGTGTTTCGCCGGAAGAATTGGAAGCGAGAACCATTGCCTGTGAGGGGAGCTGGCCGTTATTTTTCACAAGAATCGAAACGGTCGTAAGATCATCCAGATATTCCACCGTGCTTTCGATCGAGAAATCGGTTGCGGCAATCGGAATGGAAATGAGATTGTCATCTGGATTTGCGTCCTCGGAAACCGTGCTGATACGAACCTGATAGCTGTTTGTCATGCAGTCGTCGGGCAGCTGCGGTACATATTCCAGCGTCTTGGCTTCACCCGGAAGGAGTGTTTCGGAGTATTCGATGGCGGCATATTCATTGCCTGCCGCGTCCACAAGTGCTGCCTTGAGGCCGGAGATGGAGGTGGTACCGTTGTTCTGGATATCCAGTCCGATCTTCAGCGGCTTTCCGGCTGCGGCGTCTGCGATTTCATAGGAGAGATTGCTGAGGGTAAGATCGGTTCGTTCGGGGATGGTTCCGCCAAGCAGCAGATTGGTAACGGGGAATTCATGTTCGGTATCATTCTGCTGTAAGCTTTCGAGGGTATAGATTGTCTGATTGTCGAGTGTAATGGCCTGCGGAGAATAGAACGAGGAATCGTCCGCCTCCGAAATGACAACCGGTGCATTGAGCGTCTTGGTCTCGGGATTATAGCTTGCAGAAAGGATTTGTGCGGATTCAGAGGAGAGTGCAGTAAAGAAGACCTGATCGCCGCTGACGGTATAATCATCGGACATGAGCGGTTCGGTATGCTGATAGAGCAGCACGGGAGTGCTGAGGTCGGCGGAAGCAAAAAGCTTTCCTTCCCGTACCCACATGACACCGGTTCCGCCCTGTGGGAGAGCGCCTGTGGTCAGACCGCCGATCGAACCTTCATCCAGTACGGATGTCGTACCGTCCATATCACAGATGGTGAGCTGTGCATAATCGAATTTGACCGTATCCGCATCGGGATTGGAGAGATAAGCTGCGACAGGCTTTCCGCTTGTACTTGTGGTGCAGGCGAGTGCGCTGAGTCCGGGGATCTCATCGAGGAGAACGGTCGGCTCGGACCAGCCGGTTTCGGTACGTGTCGCATAGCAAAGGCTGCTGAGCTGTTCATCGTTTGATTCGTTCCAGAAGAGGTAGGTTGTGCCGTTTGCATCCGTCACAAACTGTGCATTTGAGAACGAATGGCTGTCTGATTGCAGCGGAATTGCGGTATGGTCGGTAAAGGAATCGGTTTGTGCATCATAGCGTGCAGTTTTGAGGGTGAGGCGGTTGAAATAGTCGGGGATGTCGATGGCTTCGTCCGCTTCATATACACGATCCGCTTCCAGATATGCAAGATAGATGCCCTGCGGTGTTTCGATGACGGACGAAATGATTTCAGACTGTTGGTTGCTGTCGATGGGTTTCGGTTCGCTCCAGCATCCGTTTTCCTTATCATAGATTGCATATACGAGGTATTTGGAATTATAGCCTCCGCGTTCATTGTCGCGGGCGTTCCAGATGAGCATTGCGGTATCGCCAAAGGAAACGAGCTTTTGCGGGAGGGTCGCGGCGGTATGCGATGCAAGCTGATTGAGCGGCTGTGTATCCGTCCAGTTTCCGTTCCACACGCTGGAGGGAGATGAGACAGAAACCTGTTTGATTCCCGCGTCAATGTCTTTTTCCGAGAATCCGAGCGCAAGGAGCTGACTTCGTGTGAGCGCGCGGCTGTGACCGCCTCCTCCTCCGCTAGATTCGGGTCGTACGTGTTCGGGTGGATCTGATGAATATAGTATTAAGTCTCCGCCGCCCAGTTCAACATAATATTCTCCAATGATGAAATCAGCAACTAATCCGCCTTCAAAGTGTGCGGTGACTTCCAAGAGTTCCAGGGGCAAGAGTGATGTGGAGACTTCACCGCCGGCGATTACTTTTCCGCCGAGACCAGCACTGAAATCGCCGTAACTGAGACCTACACAGGCTTTGCCACTCAATTCAAAAAAAGCGCCAAGTTTAAAGAGAGTAAAATCGAACCCTTTTTCCGTGTTGTAGCTGATGTTGGTGCCTATCTGAGCGCCGATCGAACCTTCGAATGCGCCATATACCGGAATCGGTCCAACGTACGTATTGAATGAAGCGATTTCGCCGCTGAGTTCATACATCAGGGCGAAATCAATATCGCCGGAAAGACTCTTCTCTTTCAAGTCGTATGATCCGGAGAACAGCATCGCAAAACATAATTCGCTTTTCGCATTCGTGGACTTGCCGTCATCGGAATCGCTTTTGAGGCTGAACCGGGGGATCGGATGTTTTCGGAGAGCTTTCACATTTTTTTTCGCTTCGTCGATCTGACGTCTCCATTCGTCGGCATTGAATTTCTTTGATTCTTCTTCTTTATCGTCTTTCAGGTCTTTGAGGTTGACAGCAATTGAGACATCAACTGATTTATCATAGATTATTTCGTAGTTGTCATCAATATATTGGGCGTCACCGAAGCTGAATTCAACTTCTATCGGAAGATCACAGAGCTTTTCAAGGTCGATTGTCATATCGACACCACCAACCATCGGCGTTTCTTTAGGCACTTTGAAGCTGACGTTGGGTTCGTTGTCCAGAAGATCTTCCATTTGTTTTTTGAGATAATTGGTCTGACGCTTCGGATTTTCCATAATTTTCAGACCGAGCATTGTTTTGATGTAGTCTCCGGTTTCCAGATAAGCCTCTACGTAAATCGGCTGTCCGACATCAAAATATGCAGCGTGCAGAGATTCGAACGTACCGCCATAATACGAATTCGCCTTACAGCTGGCGATAAACCTATCGGGTTGTCGAAGCTCGAATTTTGTGATGCCTTCGACGCCTACGACGGAAATCTTGAATTCATCCTCTACGTCGTCAAGGATTGCATACTGTTTTCTGAGAATATCGGCATAGCACGTCTTAACGGTCGCAATAGAGGCACTCTGGAGCTTATAATCATACTCTAAGAAATCGCCGGTGAGTGTGAATGTACTGGAATACTGGTTCGGGGAGAAGAAGAAATGGGGTTCGTAATATTTTCTGTATCCTTCTGCGGTGACTTCGATATAGTATTTTTGTTCCTTTATGCCGCGGGGGACGATAAATCTTCCGCGTTCATCTGTAAGACCGGCCGCGTAGACAATCTTTTCGTTGTCTTCGGTTACGGTATAGACCGTAACTGCCGCATCGGCAAGCTCTTTGTGTGCCTTATTGCGGATCGCAAAGAGGTACTGTGTTTCTGCGTCAAAGGGGATGCCGTAGAAAATCGAATCGACATCCAGGAAGCCGACCGAAGAGACTTTTGTTGTAATCTGGGCGCCGTCGGGCATGATTGCTTCGAGGGAGCCTTTGATCCGTTCAAACGATTCCTTCTTAAAGTTTTCCGATTTGTTTGAGATTCGGAAGACGAGGCTGAAAATTTCGCCGGGAAGGAGCGTTTCAATCATCTCAGGATTTCCGTCCAGCTTTGTCCAGACTTTTCTGGTATCATAATGGGCGGATTCACAGATGACTGCTTTTGAAGTATTGTTGTCGCCATGTACGATGACGAGCGTACCGTCTTCGATTTTTGCGCCGACCTGATAAATCGGGAAATCGGCAATGTTTTTCATCAGGATTTCTGCATATGTACAGTTATTTTTGACAACAGGATGGATGCTGATGGTAATATCGAGGGCTTTTTTGCCGAGGACTTCGATTGTCTGTTCGGCATCAAAGATATAGGAGACCGGCTGATTGAATTTCGAGAGTACCGCCTGAAAGCCTGCGGAAATATGGTACTCGCCTTCGACATCGCCGCGGAGAATCCAGTTGACTTCTGCAGAACTCTGACCTGCGATATTGCCGAGGGAAACGGTGCGCGGCGAAGCATTCTCCTCCATCAACGTCAATCCTTTCGGCGTATGGATTGTAGCCGTACAGTCTTCGAGCGTAAAGGAAGTATCTGCGTTGTTGATGACGATCATCTTGACGTTAAAGAATTCTTTGAGCGAATGGACTTCGGGCGGAATGTGCAGCAGGGCGATGGTTTCGATCTGGTGGGTATATGAATTTGTTTTCACAGCCTGAATTGAATAGCCTTGACTTGTCATCGCTGCGGGGAGATGGTAAGTGCCGGAATTGTTGTCATAGAGAAAGCTGAGGTTCCGGGAAGGCGAATCTTCGATATTCTGTTCATACTTGAGGCGGATATCGACTTTTACGATATTGATGTTTTCGGGATCTTCGACATCAATACCGGCGGCTTTGATTTCTTCGAGGGTCATGCGGGTAATTTCGAATTTCGCGTCAACCAGCTGATCGCGGACGACCGTAAATTCAACCTTATTTTCTGCACCCGCGATGAGGGAGACCGTCTTCGTAGCAGGAAGATAGTTGTTTCCGAACACACCGATTTCATGATTGCCCTCGGAGGCATAGAAGGATACGGTACCGTTTTGATCGGTTTCGTACTGCATCTGCTGGTCGGTGCCGACATCCATATATACAGAAATATTCGCTGCTTTCGCGCCATCGGATGTTTTGACCTGAAGCTGGACTTTCGCGAGCTGGGAGGCATCTTCTACGGTAATTTTTGCGGTTGTGCTCCGGGAGATACCGGCGGCATTGGTACAGGTCAGCGTGGCGGTATAGGTTCCGGCTTCCGCATAGGTATGCTGGAATTTTGCGGCAGATACCTCGGAAGCGGTATCGGTTGTGCCGTCGCCGTAATCGAGGATCAGGGAAGTGATCTCGTCGGCATACGCAGAGCCGGTTGCATCGAAATAATATGCGGCACCGAGCGTCTGGGCAGTATCACAAACGAGACTGGGTCTTGGGATTCCCTGGATTTCGACCGGCTCTGCGGTGGTTTCATTGACGATCAGATTGGTTTTATTGACGAGGACGCGGTATACATAAGAACCGCTGTATTCGAGTCTGTTATCTGAAATGGAGTAGGAGGTCTGTGTGGGATCCGGTTTGATATTGCTCTGGATGGAGTAGTAATGACCGTCATTGATGGAACGCTCCACGGAGAAGGAACGGATTTCTTCCAAATCGGAACAGTCCCAGCTGACGATGACTTCACCGTTTACCTGTGTGACTGTCAGGTTTTCGACAAAGATCGGATTGTGGTCAACCGTAAAGACTGCTTCATAAGTTTCGGAAGGATTGGATTCATGGTCATAAGCAATGGCGCGGAGGGTAACGGTATCTGCTTCCAGCACCGATTCGGGCAGCTCAATCCGGATAAGGAGCTGACGGGAGTCGGAGGAGGTTTGGATTTCACCGCTCAGCTTTGTCCAGCTATCCGAGCCATCGAGTGCATAGCTGACCTCGATGCGTTCGAGATATTCATTATCTTTCGCCATGAACTGGACGGTACGGAAGTCGCTGCACAGGACATATTTCGAATTTGAGAAATAGAAGTCTGTGATTTCCGGACAAATCTTGTCCTTTTCGCGCTGTACTGCAATCGGATCGGAAAAACTGCTGATATTCCCGACTTCGTCCGCAACAGCAATCCGATAATAATAGGTTTTTCCCGAAGTCGTGTCGGTATCCGTACAGTTGTTACGGGTATAATACTCTAAAATGGTTTTATAGGAGGTGAAGTTTTTGAACGTAGAACGCTGGAGAATGAAGCTTTGCCCCGGTTCATCCTCGATATAGTTCCAACTGAGTTCAATGCCATTATCTGCGGACTGTGCCGAAAGTGTCGGGAGCGTCTGCGGTGCAGTATTATCGACGATGATTTCGGTGATCTTTGCAGTCTCCGGGTTGCCGATATTGTGATAAATATCTTCCGCGTAGGCACGGACATAGAGAATACCTTCGGTCAGACCGCTTGGTTTCCATATAAATTCTTCGCTGTAGCGTAAGAGCGGTTTCCATTCGACCAGATCCTGGGAATATTCGAAGTAATAGGTTTTGATTTTTGAAACATCCGATGCCGCAATCCGGAGCTGGAACTCGCCGCCGTTGCGGACAGTTCCCGGTATGCGCAGCTCTGTAATAACAGGCGCGGTAATATCGGCAGGCGTTTCGAAACAAAACGGTTCGGATGTCTGACCGACGTTGCCGCATTGGTCGATCGCTGCAACCGTAGCGGAATAGAGCTGACCGGGTTTCAGGTTTTCGAGTGTAATGCCGAGTTTATTGTTGACGGTATAGGTTTTGGTGGTATTTCCATAGGAAAGTGTAAAGAGGAACTTACTGAAATCCTGCGCCGCAACATTGTCCCATCCGATGGTTGCGGTTGTGGGATAAAGCTCGACAAGATGGATATTTTCGATGGTTTCGGGTGCAGTGTTGTCAAATTTTACGATATTGATATAAGTATCCGGACATTCGTTTCCGGAAGCGTCATATGCAGCGGCTTTGAGATGATAGATGCCATCGGGATACTTTGTGGTATCGAGTGCCCAGATTCCGCTTCCGCCTTCTTCGGCAAAGAGCAGCTCCCATGTTTTTCCCTCATCGGCGGAAATATGGCATTCGACACGGCCCATGCGGCTGTTATCGGTCGCTTCTACACGGATATTCTGGGTCTGATGGGCAGTCGAGCCGGTTTTCGGGAATAGGAGTGTGATCTGGGGTGCAGTGGTATCGGGATCCGGCTGAACGGTTTCGAGATTGCTGCGTTCACTTTCTGCGCCATAGCTGTTGACGGCTGTAACGCCATAGGTATATTTTGCGTTGGCGTCCAGCATTGTGTCAGTGAAATCGAGCTTTTCACGATCCGAAATGACCTGAAGGAGGGTTGGTTCTTTCTCATCAGGTGCCTGACGGTAGACATGATACGCGACAACATCCGGTTCGGGTGCGATATTCCAGGTAAGTGTTACCGATTCGCTGCCGGGGTGTGCGGTGAGTGTCAGTGCGGCAGGTCGGTCGTTCCGGATGCTGACGTTCATTGTGTGGGTATCGGACTGACCATCGATATCGGTCGCGGTGATCGTGAGCAGATAGTCGCCGGAGGAAAGCGGTGCGGTGTTGATCTGCTGCGTCAGGGATTTCATTCCCTTTCCATCCAGCTCCAGTTTTTCAGAATGCACGATCTTTCCATCGGTACTGAAATCGAATTGCAGTGCGGAAAGGAGGGCTTCGCGTTCGAATTCTATGCTCAGCCGGCTGTTGGTATAGGAAACAGCTTCTGCGGGAAAGCTTGCGCCTGTAATCACCGGAGCCGCGGTCTTTATAGTCAGCGGTTCGGAGAAGTCGGTCTGATTGCCGTTTTGGTTATAGGCACAAACGGTATAGGTATATTCGGTATCGGGATCGAGATCGGTATCATAGAATATTGTTTCGACGGTATCGGCAAGGTATTCCTGATTCCGGTAAACAGCAAAGCCTGTGACAGGAGAATCCGAAAACGGCATCTCCCAGGAAATACAGGCAGATTTCGAAGAAACGCCTGCCGCTTCCAGCGCAACCGGTGCGAATACGGCGTAACAGCTGACGATTGCCTGTGGATTCTTGGAGGGGTAGTAGTCGAGATTGGAGGCATAGATGTTGGATGCGTCAAGAGAGAGCCGGAAATCACCCTCTGCTGGAGGAGAGAGCTGGATCGAAGCGATTTTTCCGCGGTTCAGCTCCAGATCGGTGCCGAGACCAAAGATGCGGACGGTATTATTTTTGATGACGGAGCGGGCGTTTCCGTTACAGTTGACGGATTCGATCTCCAGACCCGGATCGGCATGAAAAATAAAATCATATGCAGCGATATCCTTGTTCCAGTCCACAATACTGAACTGAACTGAAGCAGTTTCGTCTATGAAACAGGATGCGTCCGTACAGGAAAGACCGATGGAGTTATCGAGAAATGTTCCATAGGGTGCGGGGAGTGATTTTCGGGAGCCGTCAACATATTGGCTGACAGCGAGTGCATCGGCAGGATCGACGAAGCCGTTATGGTTTGCGTCATAGACTTCGTAGCCGTCTTCCGCAGAAATGGTTTTGGTGAATCCGGCGATGATGTCCAGAATTTTCTGTACATCGTTCTGATCGACTTTACCATCCTGATTGACATCGGCATCGAACGTCGGGGCATCGGGATCGACAGCATACGCAAGCGTTGGCGTAAGCGCACCGAGCAGGAGGGAAGCTGACGTCATTCCACTTAGGAATTTCAAGAAAAATTTTGTCATTGGTAGTATCCTTTCGCGCGTATTTTTGTGAAAAAAGCCATTTTTTATTATAACTGATTTTGGAAAGGATGTCAATTCGAGGATTTCCTTCCGAGAACCGGATTTTTTAGTAAAAATGCAGAAAACGGGTGTTATTCTCCCGAAATCTGCCTGAAACGTGTCCGCGCGTTCGGATGCGAAAGAAAAAAGGGCCGCAGCCCCATCGGAGCGGAATGCTCTGTATGGGGCTGCGGTGATTTTCTGATCTGTTATTTTCTGTCATCAGGAGATGTTGCCTGGTTTCCGCCTTAGTTCAGACAGATGAGCGAGAAGTTGGAGATCCGGTAGGTACCCGTACCCTTGTCAAGACCGATGAGGAACTTTACGTTTTCATCCGTCTGCGTCATGGTTACCGTATCGGTGATTGTCTGGGGCGTAGGCGTGAAGGTATGATCCTGATAGTAGTAGCTGGAGTAGTCGTCCTGCGCTTCCTGGAACATGGTATAGGAGTTGATGTTCTGGCTTGCGCTGATGGTATAGGTCATACGGTAGGTTTTTCCGGCCTGAAGCGCAACGGTGCTGCTGGTGACCTGAGCATACTGACCGGTGCGGGTCACGACGACCGTGATGCTGCCGTCATCCTCATAGGAAATCGAGCCTGCGCCGTCATTCATCCAGATGCTCCAGCCGAACTGGTCGATCATATTGGGGTCATCGACCCAGTTATCGTTGATGCCGTAGAGGACATTGAGGTGGTGGATGGCGTATGCCGCACGCTTGTTATAGAAGTTGCGGATAATCTTTACATTGCTGTCGAAGTTTGCGCCGATGGCAAATCTGCGGTAGGTTGCTTCTGCGCCGGCTTTTGTTTTCTGTGCGTATTCGTCAATTTTCTGAGAAACCATGTTGGCGTCGAAATTGGTTTTCGCAACATTTTGGAATACATCATAGAATGTCTGGCGGAATGTCTGGTTGTCCATCAGCTTTAAGAACAGGGAGCTGATGCTGGTTATATACTTAGAATTATCCATCGCCTTGAAGCAGTCGCGTGACAGCGGACACTGGCCGTCATAGCCGGAGGAATATTCGGTGTCAAAGAGGAGGAAGCGCCATTTTCCGTCTGCATAGGGGTTAGACGCGTCCGTTTCATCCGCACGCCAGATCATCCAGTTATTGGGATTGATGAGGCAGTCCCAGTTGACGATATAGCTTTCGAATGCGATAAAGTCCATAAAGCCCTGAATGTCGATGGTGTCACAAACGCGCTGGTAATTGGAGACGTTCGACATATCGGCATACATTGCCCAATTCCAGAACTGTTCAAAGCTCTGGTAGGTTGCGTCAAGTCCTTCATATTCCCTGCCGTTTTTGATGGTTGTGACGTTATCGGCGTCGATGCCGTAGTGCGCTTCGACATAGTTCTCGTCGAGTTTTTCCTGCATCGAATAGCAGCCCCAGAATTCACCGTCGAGGAATACGGCATAGTCATATTTTGCCTGTGTGCCGAGCTGGAGACCCGCCGCAAGAGACTGGTTGAGGTCATCGCGGAAGCGCATATTGTCATAGCCGTTTCCGCCGTTTCGGAGGGTAACCTTTTTATATTCCTTGATTTTCTCGCCATTGAGATCGACTGCGCCGCCCTCAAAGAAATCGTACTGCATCTTATTTGCGCCGTAATCGGAGCGTGCATAGAATGTCAGGCTCTTCTGGGGGAACGCAGCGGTCCAGTTTCCGGAGATCCGGACGCCGACATCCTCGGTGTATTTCAGCTCGCCCTGTTCAAAGACCTGAATATTGCAGGGGCGTTCCCATTCTCTGCCTTCGCTGTTATAGTTGGTGGGGTTTTCGTTGCTTCCGACATCCAGATTGGGATCGAACGCACCGCTGTTTTTCCACTGGTAGTATTGATTTCCGATCATGTAGATACCGGTGTTTTCATCAAAGAAGTTTGCGCTGTCGGTCGAAATCGAGAGTACCTTCATGTCGGTATAGTAGGAAGCGGTTTTGCCGATGAAGTAGTTATTGGTAGCCACCTCGCTGAACTTTCCGTTCTTGTCCTTTGCGACGGCACGTACAACCATGCCCTTGTCCACCTGATAATCGGGGACGGTGTATCCGCGAAGCGAAATATCCCGAATCGCCGAAAGCTTATTGGGATCATTGGTGTTGTCGCGGATATTGATGGCGGAAGTATATTGCTGTGCGGTAGAAGATGTGCGCGGATCGGAGCCGTCAAGGGTATAGAGGATGGTATTTCCGGCGGCATCCGAAAGGGTGAGCGAGAATGCCGCATCATAGAATCCGCCTTCCGTGGAGAAGACAGGCTTCTCGACGCGGTATATGACTTCTGCCGCGTCATTGGAATTGGCAGGTGTCGGCTTGAGGAGTGCGAAATTGGAAGAACCATCGGTGTATCTGCCGTAGGTGACATCGGTTTCCAGCTCCGGCAGTTCGACTGCATCAATCGGTGTGCCATCGGGTGCGGTGAGGAAGATGGTTTCGCCTGCCGCACTGATTTTGAATGCGGCATGGTATTCGGGTGTGACAGCATTCTTATCGTCACAGAAGATGATACAGTAGCCGCCGGGCTGTAAGGAGGCACCATCCGGGAACTTGAATTTAAAGCTGTTCTTTTCCCCGTCCGATACACCGACACCGCTGAGGTCGATTGCGGTATCACCGGTGTTCAGCAGCTCAATCCAGTCCGGACTTGTGCCGTCCGCAGCTTTCAGCGAGGTTTTGTTTGTCGAACAGACCTCGTTGATTTTCAGGTGTGCAAAGCTGTCGGAGCCGACTGTGCCTAGAAGCATACGTTTTAAGAGTGTCAGATCGGAAGCCGTGACCCGATCATCATAGTCTAAGTCTGCGTTCGAGATATTCTTGGTTTTTCCGCAGAGATAGTCCAGCAATGCACGGGCGTCAGTCTCGTCCATGGTATTGTCCAGATTGACATCACCGGCGATTAACGCATTGGCTTCGAGTGCATATTCGGGTGTGACGAGCGGCAGCATTCCGCTGAGCATTGCACCTGCCAAGAGAACAGATGCCGTTTTTTTGATTGGATTCATAATTTCCCCCTCCTTTTTTGAGACGCTGAGACGGTGAAGCAGGGCTTTCTTGGGGGAATATGCGAAATCCCGTGCGATTCCGTCGTTTTCCCACGAAAGCCTTTTTCGTGTGCAGCATCCGGAGCATATCATTGCAAATGCCCCTTATTTCTATTATAACTGCTTGACAATCGACACGCAATGATATATACTATAAGATATATGATATATTCTCTAAAATCCGGAGGGGAGGGAAATCAGGATGACGCTTCACAATGTCGGATATGACCATCATCATGACGCGGATTTTATGATTGAGCGTCCGCAGGGTTCGGGAGATTATCTGCTGCTGATACTGAAAACCGCCTCGATTTTTACACTGGACGGAGAAGATGTATATATCCCGGAAAAAACATTTTTCCTCTATCCGGAGGGAATGCCGCAGTATTACCGCTGTGTTCCCCAGCATTCCTTTGCGAACGACTGGCTGCATTTTCAGCTCACGCAGGAGGAACGGGAAAAGCTGGAAGCGATGGGGATTCCGTTTGCAGCACCGGTACCGCTGGATTATACAGAATTTTATAGCTTCTGTATTAAGTCGATTGCGGATGAATTCAGTACCGGACGGCTCCATCGTCAGTCTTCGATCGAGCATTATTTCGGATTGATCTGTAATAAGGTGAGCGAGCGGATCGCGGAACATCCGATTCCGATCGCCAATTCCCATCATGAGATGCTGCTGACGGTACGGAATATGGTGTACGCGAATCCGTTTTTCGGCTGGGCAGTCGGTTGGGGTGCGCATCAGACGCGGATGAGCGTATCGGCGTTTTATCTCCATTATAAGCAGCAGTTTGGTGTCACATTCATGCAGGATGTGATTGCCAGCCGGATTGCCCATGCGAAGATGCTGCTTACAACGACTGACCTTTCGATTCATGATATCGGGCTGCAATGCGGATACCGGAATTACGAGCATTTTGCGCGGCAGTTCAAGCGGGAATGCGGGATATCGCCCGGAACATTCCGGAAATCACTGAAGCCGGAGTAAAAATAAAGAAGCTGTCGTTTGGTTCCCGCATCGCGGAAAAACGACAGCTTTCTTTTGTATCTTATGATGGAGCGGATATAAAAAATATCATCCTGTGATGATAACAGAATGAACACTGGATGATTCGGTGGGTACGCGTCAAATGCAATCTGAAAAATTTTGCTTGCAAAACCGTAAAGATTATGTTATAATAACTTCATTGGATCGAACAGCCTGTCACGCCATCTGATGTTACCTGAAAAAAAGGAGGGAATGGTTTGGAATATACGATCAGTATTACCAATCAATGCAATCTGCATTGCAGTTACTGTTACGAAAAAAAGATGAATACAGAGTATGGATCAATGTCGGACGAAACCATGCAGCGTGTCGTGAATTTTATCAATCAGCGCAAAGATGCAGATACTATATTCCTGTTTGGCGGCGAACCGCTGCTTTATAAAGATAAAGTACGGTTCTTATGCGAAAACCTGAATGCCCGAACACTGGTCATCACGACAAACGGAACCATGCTGGATGAAGAATTCATTATGTGGTGTGCCGAGAGAAGCATTGTTCTGAATATGTCGCATGATGGAGCAAAATGTGCAGAACGCGGTGTTGATACAAAGCTTCTGGACGAAAAGGCAAAATTACTTGTCAAGCATCAGACAAACACACTGTTTCAGCTTGTCTACACCGAAGAAACGCTCCCGAATTTATACGATAACATTCTACACCTAAAAAATCTTGGAGCGAAAAAGGTATCCGCTTCTTTGGACGCAAATGCGAATCCTGCCGACATCGATCAATTCGGAAATATCATGTACGAACAGTGGCGGAAAATCGCACGCATTCCGAACCTGAGGATACTTGAGCTAGTCCAGAAACGAGATCGAATCAATGGCAAACAATCCAGTCTTTGCGAAATCTGCAAGAACAAATTGTTCATTAACTGGGATGGTCAGTTTTATCCTTGTGTCCAGTTTCAGAATCGTTCGGAATTTCTGTGTGGAAGTTTATCTGTTGGCATTCAGCCCGAAAAAGCAAGAGAAGCGTTCCCAGACTATTCGATGCTGTCGGAACGATGCGAGGGATGTGAAATTGCAAGATACTGCCGAAATTCCTGTGCTTGCAGAAAAATGGTCACGACCGGTACCGTGCGGAACATTTCGGAAGCAGCTTGTATGGAAGAACAAGTGCAGATATTATGTGCACTTGAATTGATTACACATTCAAATGGAGGGAAAAACACATGAGAAAATTCACAAAACAAATCACTTCGATGATGACACTTGTTGCGCTGGGTTCATCAGGCTATGGTCTGGTGAAAAGCATATCGCATGCGAGCGCACAGGATTCATCGTCCAACACAAACACTGTGAATGAAGTCGGTGGTGTATCATACGATGACTATGACGAAATTGGTACAACCACGTCAACCACTGAAACCACTGACTATTACGAAATTGGTACATCTGTTGCAACCACTGAAACCAATGACTATTACGAAATTGGTACAACCACAACCACTGAAACCACTGACTCTGAATACGATTACTGGATTTGCACGACAACGACCTCATCCGACAAAACGCTGCCGGAGGGTATGACGATGAGAGGTGATGCGACCTGTAATGATGAGGTCGATATTTCCGATGTAATTCTAATCGCTCGTGTTGCATCAGAGGATACTTCCGTGGATATTACAGAGCAGGGACGCATTAACGCAAATTGCGACGGCGATGACATTCTTTCGGCAAATGATGCGG